>JAHJDJ010000310.1 GCA_018812585.1 bacterium | reverse complement strand
AGGATTTCTCCGTCACCGGTTATGGTCGGGTATTGCAATGGATCGTAGAGAATCACCTCGAAGGTCATGTTATCCCAGGAAGGGTAAAAGTCGCGCACCTCATAGTATTCGACGATGAACCAGTTGTTGGCTGCATCGTAATAGTAGCTGGTCGATCCCTCGGCCTGAGGCGACAGGTCATCCCAGAAAGGTGATATCATGGCTGAAGGGCCATCTTCGTCGGGGATGGGTGAATTGGAATAATCGGTGTTCGTCGTCGCACCACAAGCCAGCCAGCCGTTGGAGCAGACCGAAAGCTGGGTGTATTGCTGGCCATAATACACGAACGTGAAGGGGAGATCGACAATCAGCGTTTCATCATCGTCGTTGAAGTCCAATTCCGTGCCGGGTCCTCCCTGTCCCGGATCGATCTCAATCCAATTGTAGACTGGCGCGTAGGGCTGATCGTTGGGATCGTAGGCGCTGTAGCCGTGAGCATCAGGACCGGTGGGAACATGCGTGAGATCGCCAACCTCCAGCGTAAAGTTGTTGACTGCTGTCCAGCCGCCCGCGGCCTGGTAATCGATATTGAAATCTGCATAGAAAAATGCTGGGGCGACCTGTAGAGCGGAGACGTTAAACGCCGCTATAACGAGGGAATCTGGTTCCAGTGTTCCGATGGTTTGCGGGCCGGAATTAATGACTATATAAGCATTAGAAGTGGTTAACTGCGCCACCAGATCGGCGGCTTCGAAGGAACCGTCGTTTACAATAGCGACTAGCACGTCCGCCGATTCTCCGGGTTCCAGTTGATAGTTTCCGTTTCCTCCTTGAGTATCATCGACAGTTAGTTCGTCGATTTCGATTTGAGGCGCGTGAGCGACAATCTGCACCTGGCTGGACCATACTTCGGCTCCAGCGGACATCAACATGGTAATTTCAAACTGATGTTCATCCGGCACATTGACGGTGACATCGGCGCTGAAAGCGTTGGTCACCTCAATGGTATCACCCGACTGAATGGTGCCGTAATTTTCGACCCAGTCGGTAATGGTGATATAAGGATCACTTTCCGAAAGGACGGCGTTAACTGAAATTGCATCCCCGCCGCCGGCGTTGATGATGGGTATGGTCAAGCTGATTGATTCTCCATATTCCAAACGGCCGTTGTTGTTTCCCTGACTGTCATCGATGGTGACACCATCGGCGAAAAGGTAGGCATTGGCGGCGCCATTGGGGACTGCGAGATCAGCCACTGCGCCTAAAATCGCTTCTGTCACGTGCAAGGCATAAGCGAAATCGATATAATCGATCAGATCCTGATCGGAGTGATAGTAGGGATTTAAATCACCGCCCATCACTTCGTCTTCCATCGTCAGGACTGCCGGGATGTTCGCATCCCAGAAGGAGCCGTGATCCGCGTAAACCATGGTTGCATCCTGCACTGTGATGACTTCTAAGAAACCAGTGACGAAAAGTTCAACCGATTCCTGCAGTTTATCCGCCAGGATGATACTGCTGGGATCATCATTGGTATAGATAACCAGGTCGGGCGGCCAGTTATCATCTCCGGACCAACCAATCATATCCGCGTTGAAAACGCCAAGATAGATCTCACCCGTCTGGGGGAGGCCTGCGACGTAAGCTTCACTGCCTACCGTTCCCTGTTCATTGCCACAAAACAGAGCAAACCGCACGGTATTCTGAAAAGTGAACTGTGACATAACTTTGGCGCATTCCAGCACTAAGGCTGCGCCGGAACCATCATCATCAGCGCCGGGGGTTTCATCTTCCGGGAAAATCGGGAATCCGGCGGTGGCATCCAGATGCGCGGTCAGGTAGTACATCTGCAGGGGATGTTCGCTGCCGGTCATTTCAGCGATGACATTATAACGCGTCAAGCCGCCGATTTCGAAGGAATCCAGCCAGGCATCCAAGCCCATCGCCTGGAACTGTTCCAATATCCAATTGGCAGCATCGACACTGCGATCGTTATAGGTATTGCGGGTAACGAAATCCTGCAGGGTCTGGAGGAAATTCTGATAGCTGGAAGCGGTGACCTGGTCCAGGATCACACCGACGAAGGGGTCCATGGTATCCAGGTTACTGCCGCCGTTATCGAGATCCAGCGAAGGTCTTGGTTTGCCGGGAACAGCACGAAAGGGAATCCCTGCTGAAGCTAATGCATTCAGGAGATCCGGTGCTGCCTGGAAGAGTATCAAATCCTTCGTACTAAAGAGAGCATCAATGCGGGGAGCGATTTGGGGATGATTATTTAAAAACCGCGGGTGAATCTGGTAGATATTTTCGAAGGAAGTCACTGACTTATCGAAAACATAGATCCCTGCATTTTTGGGTAAGGCCGCTTCATCCTGAATTGTCCCTATCAGGGTAGACCCACTGCGCGCATGGAGTTGAAATCCGAGATCGTCAAACAGTGATTCGTGATTGCTGACCCTTTGGTCGATCACAACCGGAAGCGGATTCGCCCCTGCGAGGCTCGCCGTCATGATGAATACAACAAACAAAGAAGCGCGCACCTGTTTCATTTACTCCTCCAGAAGTAGAAAGGGTATAGTATAACAATATACGAAACTTTCTCCTTCAAGTCAAGCAGGAATTCTAAAGCGCACAAAAAAATCCCGGCAATATTGGGAAACCGAGAAAACTCTTGCATTTGCTTTGCTTGAAGCTTATATTTTTCCAACATTACGGCCTGTTCGTCTAGTGGTTAGGACGCCGGCCTCTCACGCCGGTAACACGGGTTCGAGTCCCGTACGGGTCACAAGCATTAACAAGTACTTAGCCCCAATCCTGCAAACATAGAAATGTAGGTTTTTGGGCTTTTTTTTACATAATCTGTCAGTGTTTTAATCGACTTTTTTCAGCCAGTACAAGTCAATACTTCAGACACTTCTCGCAGATCTTCTGTTGTAACGTGGGTGTAGATCGATGTGGTTTGGATATTCTGATGTCCTAAATACTGCTTCACCTTTGATAGATGGACACCTGCTCTAACCAAGTCACTCGCACAAGTGTGCCTTAAACAATGCAGATGCAATTCTTCTCGAAGTCCAGCTTTTCAACCGCCCAGTTGAAAGCCGCCCGAATCGCCCGAAACCGGATACTGGTTGTCGCTGGTTTCAGTTTGGCAAGCAGGAGATCGTGTTGGTGAAGGGGGAAACGGGCGCTGGCACGGATGATATCGTCTTGACCGAAATCGATATCGATAACCTGATCCGCACTAAGGGGGCGATCTTCGCAGGGATCATGACACTATGCAAGGGAGTGGGGATTCAACCGCAGGAGATCGAGCGGGTCGTCATTGCGGGAGCATTCGGGAAGCACCTGGACGTCAACAATGCCATCCGCATTGGGATGCTGCCGGATCTGGATCGCAAGCACTTTGAATACATCGGCAACGGATCGCTGCAGGGGGCCAGTATGGCTCTGCTGTCACAGCGGCTGTGGCAGGAGATGCAGGATATAGCTGACAGGGTCACCTACTTCGAGCTATCTTCCTGGCCCGGCTACATGGATGATTTCATGGCCGCGCTATTTTTGCCACATACGGATGGTGGATTGTTTCCGTCGGTACTAGTGGCTAGTGGTTAGTGGCTGGGGATTTGAACTCTCAAATATTAATAAATGATGTAAATCTAGTTCACCGAACGTCGTTCAATCTATACATGCGAATAACTGCATACCGGACTACATTATTTCCACTTCAAAAGTTTCTAGTCCGTTGTTTCCGGAAATCTGAATTCTTGTTGGTTCAGAAACTAGTATGCCTATCGTCGGACTTACAGAACCAATAAGACAATACCTCAACCTCGCAGATTTCCCATCGGCGCTAACCTTCCTACTATCGTTTGACATGAAACCTATTGGCCAGATCTTAATAATTTTCGAAGAGCTATTGTAGGGTAAAACAGCGGTAAAATCAAGGAATCCAAACTGCTCGTTCTTTGTTGGCACAAAATTCAGCAGCAACCGGTATCCATCTTCGACCTTTTCAACGGATTTTGATTTTAGGATTAGCTTGCAAGGTTCTGCAAGTATTTTCGTTTGGTTAAGCTCATCTTTTAACTGGATTATTGCTTGCGTTTTTTGTGAATCTGCAGCTTGAAGAGTCCCAATCTGATCCGCAAGTTTTCGCAACGCTTCCGCTTCAGGAAGTGCGTACTTCTCAAGTGCAATAGTCCGAAAGGGCGTTAACTGTGTTTCAAGACGTTGTATTTCAGTGGCTTGTTCTTCCTTTTCATGCAACAGATTCTCATTATCTTCTTTCAGTTGGGATCGGTGATGCAAGATGTACATCCCTGCCACGATTACAGAAAATATACCTGCAACTATAGCTGCTTGTACACCTGCCTTCTGGTAAAACTTTTGCATAATCCTCCTTATGCACTTTTAACATCTAGTCGATTTGTTAACCACTCAATTTTACGTATATCTCCCTTCAAATTATCAAATAGAATTAAGGGCGCCCCATCACCCGACAGGCCGCCCTTTAATTTTGCATTTTGCAATTTACATTTTACATTTT
>JAHJDJ010000023.1 GCA_018812585.1 bacterium | reverse complement strand
CGTTCTGCACCAGATTGACTCTCTCAAGCGTTGAATTGGCATCGATGAGGACATTTTCCCGTAGAGTGATTTCACGCGTATCGCCACCCGGCATAGTGACTTCCACCCAGGCATCGAAATCGGAATACACGACATAAGTGTCTTCGATAGCAATATTATAGGTGAAACTGCCCCCTGTCGGTGGAATCTGAATCGACGCCGATTCCGGTTCCAGATCGACTAACAAGTGTAATGGCCCGCCTAATGTGCCATTCGGGCTGACACGCTTACCGTATAAATGATAGCGAAAGACCTCTTCGCCCCACCCCATTTTATACATGGTAAAGATGCCACCATCAGCCAGGGGCGTTACCAGCGGGTAATCCTGGAATCCATAGCCGTTGTAAACTCTACGGGCGACGACGCCCTCATCACCCAGCAGCCGATTTCCCGATGAATCCAGCATACTGACGGATAACCTGACCTCCTGGGGCGGCCACCCCAGATCGGATCTCTGAATGAAAGAACTATAGAAATTCCCGCCAGAATAGTAGAATCCTGCATTGTTGGTAATATACCAGTTCTGAGTATTGAGATTGAACATGGCGCCGTGTTCTCCCGGCCAGTAGGTCGTACCGTTGAAATCGACCTTCTGTCCCCAATAACGTTGATCCGTAAAAGGACTACCCAGGTAAAAATACGTTTGATCGCCCGGAAGCATATCATGGCGCTGAAAATCACCGAAGTGAGACAATCCTTCAATATGCCAGAGGATGTTACCGTCACGGTCCACCCGGTAATGATCCATATCGTTGTCGGCGGTCGTTTCCACGATCATGCCGCCCGCTTGATCGGGAATCAGTTCATGACAATATGGACCACCTGTAAAGAGAACCAGGTCTGGCTGCCAGCAGACGTTGCCGTCCGCATCCAGACGATTGGCGTAGAGATCCGCTTCAACTGAAGCTCTTCCATCCTCCCAGATGATGAAAGCACCACCGCCTCCATCACTGGCTACACGGGCTTGTCGCTGTTCGATATACTGAGTCACGGGAGAAACTTCGATCCCTTCTTCCCCCCACAGGACATTGCCTTCGCCATCGACGCGCTGGGCGAATACTTTATCAACGGCGTAAGGTTCCCAAGGGTCATACCAGCAGCCGATGATGATCCCGCCCATTCCGTCGAGGCACACCCGATTGGAACCATCATGCGGAAACGCCTGTATGCCGGTATCACCCCAGAGGCGATTTCCCAGACTGTCGATCCGTTGCACGAAGATACCTTCATTGGGGGTGGTACCTGTATTGCCGATTTCAGTGACGAACCACGCGCCTCCGACTTCATCCATCAAGAGTTTTGGAATTGAGCCATTTTCCAGTAATCCAGGAAATATATCCTGTGGCTCAGAGAACTGAAACTCACCATATCTGTCAATGATTTGATAAGAAGTTGTGGGTGTGGGTGTACCAGCATACAGCAAGAGCACAGAACCATCAGTGAACGGTTCCGAGCTGTAGTAAAAGTAATTCGTATGTATCTCGTTGGCGATAGGCAGATCATGGTCTGTCGTCACCGGCCAGTAGGAGTGGGAGATTTGGGCACAAACTAGCAGCAGGGCGGCTAAGATTATTAGCAGGTATGTGCGTTTCATGGGAGGATCCTTTGGCTATCTACGATAAGATACAATATAGAAAAAAGACGGTTATTTATATGTGTTCCAGGACATAATATATATTTTCACTGCAAACAAAAAAACCGGAGCTTGGTGTATTCATTCACCCTCCGGATTACTGTATTTCGGTCGTTTTTTGAACAGCGTAAATCGTATAAAGATAGCATAATCATAACCCCAAAATAGACCTAAACAAACACAGCTAATAGAAGATGTGGGGCTGTATAGCTGTTATCAATATAAGAACCAAATTCCAGAAAGTCAAGCGTTTTTTATTACGGACAGTAATTATATTTTCATTGACAAACTTCTGCGACCTGGCCGGACGCCAAAGAGTATGCTAAAGTAGCGCTGATAATGTTCCTAAGAAGGAGGAGTTATGACCTGGATAGACTATAAGCATATCAAGGCCAGCGTAAACATTTTACAGGTCTTGGGTTACTACGGTATCGAGCTGCAAAGGGTAGGGGGGAGGCATTTGAAAGGAGTCTGCCCACTACCTGGCCATTCCGGTGATCGGTCGAATACAAACGCCTTCCACGTCGATACGGAAAAGAACGCCTTTAACTGCTTCACCCATTGCGGTGGCGGAAACGTCATCGCTTTGCCATAATATTGATCTACTAAGGGAATTACCGCAGCAGCGTCACCTGCCTGCTGATTCCCGCCTTGCCTGTCTGCAGCTTGACGATATATCTGCCGCTGGCGGCAGAATGGCCCGTATTGACTGATCCATCCCATGAAATCCGATGTTCACCCGCCTGCATCGAACCGTCATACAACGTCCGCATTCTTCGTCCTTGAACGTCATGAATCGTCAGCCTAATCTGCTGTGGCTTCTCCAGATAGACCGGGATCGTCGTACTGCTGTTGAACGGCTCGGGATAGTTTGATTTCAGGCTGATGTGTTGAGGAAAGGTTGTTTGCCCTCTAATTGCAATGCCAGTCGGATTGCTGATTTCAACGATTTCTATGTCGGCAAGATCGCTGTTACCTAAGTTATAAGGTGGGGCAGAGGCGGTCGCGAGGTAAGTCGCCAGTACGCCCGTCGTGCATCCATTATCTTCCAGAATCTGTCTGCATATAATATCCAGCGCCACTGGATCCTGCGATAATACGATCCCCTTGTATTCGAGATTGGGAGCTCCCAACGGCCCGCCGCTGATGCAGCCGAAAATGGCATCACAGATGCACAACTTTTGCCTCGATCCGAACTGCGTGAACAGCTCTGCATTAGCCGCAGGAATCCCCGGATCGCAGGCGTTATCGTGCAAGTCCCAGGGGTTGCTGATGCCGCCGAAGAGATTCTTCAAACTGAACGTCATACCGCAAGTGCCGGCATTCTTCAGCACCGATAGATTGATCAGAGCATCGCTGTAATCCGTATAGCAGCGACTCGCTTCCTGATATTCCCCTGACGCGTAAAATCCGCTGGGATGGAATCCGATGCCCGCATGATCTGTCCCGAAGCATTTCACCCCGAAGGAGGTGTCGTTCAAGGTATAACCGGCCGCCAGCAATTCAGCATCCTGCCGGTCCCAGATGGTGATCTGGTTTTCAGGATAAGGCGATCCTCCCACCACAACTTCCGCCAGGCTGGCAGCTAACGGGTAGGCCGTCTCTGGATGCGAAGCTAACTGCCCGTTGATCGTGTTGACTTTGATCCCTACAGCCAGATCAGCGGCCAAATCAGGCAGAATCGACATCCAGGCGTCTGGCGGCGTCGCAGCATCGGTCAGCGCCCTCAAGCCTTCGTCGATCATCACTCGCACAACGTCCTGCCGGATAAGCGATCCTTCAAGGACGGTCGCATCAGTGACGATCACTACGCGGCTGGTTTCGTTTGCAGCAGCCAACGCTGCACGGGGCATCCAAAGCGCTCCACTCATCAATCCCAACGATGCCGCCGTGCCGGTCTTCAGAAAATCTCTGCGGGAGAGGCTTATCTTATCCTTTGTTCTGCTTACCATCTGCCACCTCATACACTTGTGAATACTTCTAAAATATAGTGATTATCTTCCCAAATTGCAAGCAATCAGATATAAAAAACGGCTCTTTCGAGCCGCTTCATTCTGACTTCTGACTCCTGTCTTCTATTTGAGCAGCACCATCTTGCCCGTCAGGGTGGCATGCTTCTGTCCTTTTTGAGACGAAGCATGTATCAACCGATACAAATACACACCCGACGCCAATCCCGATGCGTCGAAGGTCACTTCATGCACACCAGCATCGCGATAATCATCGACCAGCTTCGCCACCTCACACCCCTGAATGTCATAGACATTCAACAACACGGAACCCGCAACTCGCAACTCGTAACTAAGAGTTGTCGTCGGGTTAAAGGGATTGGGATACGCGCCCAGCTTGAACCCAGATGGTGAAGAATTTTGCAATTTTTCCGTATTGAATATGGGTTCGCTTGCTGGCCAATCGACTAACAGGCCTCGGTTGTTGGTTTCACCAATCTTTATAAAACTGATTTGGCTGGATGACCAGGCTGTGGGATAATCACCAATGTGCGCCTGGTATGCGTAAACTCCCGGTGGTGCATCTGGGGGAACCGTCTGTTCACGCGGTCGGGAAATAGCTTGAGAAGCAGGCAGCGTAACCGGCACATTCAACAGTGGAAATACATTGCCGTTGGGTAGCGCCACATCCATCCAGACGCCGCAGTTGATGCTTGTGGACTGATGGTTCTCAATAGTGATGGTATATTCAAATGAGCCGCCATTCTCCGATATAAAAATCAGATCTTCTGCAGATTCCAGCGTTACCGAAGAGGTCGGAGTTGTGTCGATGCGAATCCAGACGGGGTTGGTGTAAGCCTGCCGCGCCCCGTCAGATTGCGGAGCGCCAATCGCTTCGGCTCGCAGATATTCCCACCCGTTAGTGGGCGAGGAAACCAGAGTGGAAAGAGGAATTATCTGCTCTACCAGGTATCCTCCCGAACCGTATGTCCAGGCTGCAGTCGGAGCTGAACCAGTCGCCGATGTTCCATGATAGAGGACCATCGACTCCAGCGCGCCCCAATCTTCGGTCGATTCCCAGCGGATGATGCACTGCGCCTGGCTGACTTCCGTGGAGAAGATATTATTTTGATCGCCGATATTCAGATCTTCTGCGTCATTCAAGTCTCCATCGCCGTTGGTATCGATGCCCATGATTAGTGATGGGCCATCGGTAATGAAGCTCCTGCCCAGACGGTAAGAGGTCAGTAATTCCTCGACCGGTGGAAGTTGTCCGGCTTCATATCCCGGGACATAAACGCAAGTCCGAAGATTACCGAAAGCGTTGTCAGTCGCGTAAACATCGAAGAAAATGGGATCGACGTTGTAAGTGCGGTAGTTGAAATCACCGTGGCAGTCAGATCCAGCCGAAATGAACGATTTATAGGGTAACAGAGCGGTATTAATCAGGTTCTCTGCAAGCCCAATCGAGAGGAATTCGTCCCACTGTGCAATACCTTCATTGACCCAGGCTGACTCTGTTCCCCAGGTAGGGTTCAACTGCCAGGGAAAGGGATCGAGATAGTAGCTGTAACTGACGTTTTTCTTGTAGAAATTCCGTTCGTTCCAGAGTTGCAAACCGCTGAAAGTATAAGTCGAACGAGATAAGGTATAGTTCTCCTCCGACCAGGGCATCATCGCCATGCCGAAGAGATAGGCGAAAGGATCATAATCCTGAAAAGGATGAGCCGCATAATAGAATCCCCCGACGCCTTCCATCTGAGGAATCGCCTCGGACAAAAATGTGAACCGGCTGGACGTGTGCATGCTGCCGGAAATGGGCGCTTCGGGTCCAGGAATGAAGATGCCGGAATAGTTGAGCATGTGGATGCGGTTATCGATGGTTTCATCCACTTCGTTATCGTCAAGGCTTACCTCTTCAGCAGGAATCAGATGGACCGCTTCGGTAGAATAGGTTACACAGTCATCCGCCATCTGCTGCCAGAGGTCGCCGTTGGCGTCATAATCGCTGGAATGGTCAGATACGGCAGTGAAAGACAGACCGATTGCTTCAGCGCATGCAGGGTACATCTCCAGCGCGCCGCCATATTCGTAAATATTGTTCGTATAGAGGCTGTGTGTGTGAATGTCGCCGTAGTACCATCCAGTAGGCGCTGGCAATTCCCGTCCCACCCGAACTTTCAGAATCTGTGTGTAGGTGTAGTTCTCCGGAATCCAGGGTATGTCGTGGTCGTCACAATAAATGATGATCTTAATCCAGGCGGTATCCCCGACCGCGCAGTTAAAGTGACCGGCATTCAAATCGGTCAACAGGTAGTTATGAAAGGGATCGCTGAGCCACTCCCAGATGGGATAGGATGACACTAGCGCGCCAGTTACATAGTTGATGACGTCGATATACTGTATCTGCACATCATCTTCGTTGGCTTCATGAATGGTGGCTGATATCGGTATGCTGGTCGCCGCAGATTTCACCCGGAAGGGAGCATCGCAAATCAGGTAGGGATCATCCGGACCGGATGGATAGTCCATTTCTCGATAGCGGACTTTGAAATTACGCCAGTCGAATTCCCGGTGTGCGGTAGCTTTGAACAGGAGCTCCAGTTCACCTGAAGGATCTGCCTGCATCGAGGTAAGATCCATTTTTACCACCTCTCCCGCGACCAGAAAGGTGAAATCATCGGATAGGATTGAAATTCCATCTACACCTGCGATGCGGAGATAAACGAATACATCCTCGCCTGTTTTTGCAGGTTTGGGGTAAATTTCTACTTGGTTAATTTCGGCAGAATAAGAATAAACAGGTACCAGAAGAACCAGCGCTAAGCAGATAGCTGGGAACTGTTTCATGTAATCTCTCATCGTGGACACCAAATGATAGCTCTGTGATCCAGAAGGGCCAATTGGTCGTAGATGTCTTTTTGCAGCGTCATACAATATACATTATTTTTCTAAAGCAGTCAATGGTTATTTTGCTGCGGATAAAAAAAGCGGCTCCGCCGGCCGTGCAAATTCTGTATTCTAACTCCTGTCTTCTGTATTCTTTTTCTTATGTTTTCCCCCTTGCATCTTGACAGTGAATTCCGTATATTCCCTGATTATGGAAAAACAAGCTACGCGCTATTTGGAAATCATCACCGGCATCTTCGTCGCAGTGGTCATCATTTCCAACATAGCATCGACCAAGATACTGTTATTCGGGCCGTTTACTTTCGACGGGGGAACGCTCCTGTTTCCAGTCTCCTATATCTTCGGTGATATCCTGACCGAAGTCTACGGCTATAAAGCATCCCGGCGCGTCATCTGGACGGGGTTCCTTTCAGTCCTGGGAATGTCCGCCGTTCTCTGGATTGTAGGCGTGCTCCCCGCAGCCGAAGGATGGCCCTATCAGGAAGCTTACCACAATATTCTGATGGTTACACCCCGCATTGCCATTGCTTCATTGATTGCCTTCTCCGCTGGTGAATTTTCCAATTCGTTCATCTTAGCAAAAATGAAAATCCTGACCGATGGCAAACACCTTTGGATGCGCACCATTGGATCGACGTTGGTCGGTGAAGGTGTGGACACCATGCTATTCTGCGTAATCGCCTTTGCTGGAACACTGCCAGGGGATCTTCTCATGGCGATCATCATCTCGAACTATATTTTCAAGGTCGGGATCGAAATCGCCGCCACTCCCGCGACCTATAAGCTGGTCGGCTTTCTTAAAAAGCGCGAAGAAATCGACGTTTACGATAGAGAAACCAACTTTAACCCGTTTTCCATGCAAATATAACGGAGTATGACAATGCCCGATCTGGCCAGGCAAAACCGTGAAAATTGGGGTTCGAGACTTGGCGTTATCTTAGCAGTTTCCGGCAGCGCTGTCGGGTTAGGGAATTTCCTTCGCTTTCCGGTGCAGGCGGCATCGAACGGCGGTGGCGCGTTCATGATACCCTACTTTCTGGCTTTTCTGTTTATGGGAATTCCTTTAGCTTGGGTGGAATGGACCATTGGCCGTTATGGCGGTATGCGGGGGCATGGTTCCGCGCCGGGCATCTTTCATGTCTTAAGCGGCCGGAAACGCTGGGCGAAATACTTAGGAGTGACCGCCCTTTTGGGACCCATCTCAATCTTCTTCTATTACTGCTACATCGAAGGCTGGACCTTAGCGTTTTCTTTCTACTCTTTGATGGGAAAATACAGCCACATTACCGATCCCCAGCAGATGGGAGCGTTTCTTTCCGGTTTTCAGGGAGTGGAAAGTAACTCCTTCTTCAGCGTCATCTGGCCTGCTTATTTCTCCTTCCTGATCGTATTCGTGATTAATTTCTACTTCATTTATCGCGGCGTCACCAAAGGGATCGAGAAGCTGAACAAAATCGCTTTACCGATCATGCTGGTCATCGGATTGATTCTGCTGGTGCGTATTATGACCCTTGGTGCGCCTTCTCCAGATCACCCCGAGCAGAATTTCTTCAACGGTTTGGGCTTCTTATGGAATCCCGATTTCAACGCCTTGAAAGACGCTTCAGTATGGTTGGCCGCCGCCGGACAGATGTTTTTCACGCTTTCCGTCGGGATGGGATCAATTATGGCTTATGCGAGTTATCTAAGAGCACAGGACGATGTCGCCTTGTCCTCTCTGACCGCGAATTCCACCAATGAGTTCTTTGAGGTGATTCTGGCTGGATCCATCGTTATCCCTGCGACGTTCATCTTCTTCGGCGCAATGGGGACACAGGAAGTTGCCCAGGGCGGTTCTTTCAATTTAGGATTTGTTACCATGCCTCTGATCTTCAACCAGATGGGAGGCGGCAATTTCATCGGCTTCCTCTGGTTCTTCCTGCTCTTCATGGCAGGGGTGACCTCTTCAGTCTCGTTGATACAACCCATGGTGACGTTCTTGGAAGACGAGCTGCGCTGGGATCGGCATAAATCGGTACTTGTCATCGGTGCGGCTGGATTCATCGTAACGAATTTCATTATCTTCACCTTAGCACGGGGCAGTCTTGATGAGATGGATTTCTGGGCTGGGACGCTATTTCCGGTACTGAATGCACTGTTCGGCATCATCATGTTTGCCTGGGTGTTTGGTCTGAAAAAAGGATTCCGCGAATTGGATACCGGCGCCGACTTGAAAGTGCCCAGATTTTTCGGTTTTATAATGAAATACATCACCCCGACAGCCCTGCTGGCGATACTGATTACCTGGGGCATTCAGCAAGGGATTCCGGTCCTTACTTTAGAGAACGTGGCTCCCGAAAACAGACTGACCGTCTGGATTACACGGTTCATCCTGCTGGGCGTCGGCGCGATTATCATCGGAGGCATCATTGTAGCCCGGCAGCGCGGCCGGTTTGGTCGAAAGGAGGAGATACGATGAACATCAGTGGATGGATCATGTTCCTGACTTCCTGGGTGGTATTTTCCAGCCTGGTGATTTTCTGCTACTACAAAATCTTCACTGCCAGGCATCCTCATCTGACCGCGCCCCTGGAGATTGACACAAAAGCAGATTAGCACAGATGTGCAAAAAGCGCTTGATTCTGGCGAGCGAATTGATTATATTTGTCGCAAATGAGAAATAGCTTCAAGAGGACACAGACATGAAACGTTTGGCATTCATTTTACCCCTTTTAGTAATCCTGACCGCGCTGATGATTGGCTGTGGTAAAGGTCCGGGAGCGGACGCACTATTCAGCGAAGCCAAAGCGCTTCAAGAAGAAGCTAAGTTTGCCGAAGCCACAGCAAAATACGAATCATTGGTACAGCAATTCCCCAAGAGCAGCTTTGCGGCCCAGTCACAGTTTATGATCGGCTTTATCTACGCCAACGAACTGAAGGATCTGGATAAAGCAAAAGTCGCTTATGAGGCTTTCCTGAAAAACTATTCCTCCTCTTCAGACAGTGGAATGGTCGCTTCGGCCCGTTGGGAGTTGGATAATCTCGGTAAAGATATCAACGAGATTAAAGATTTGTCTCTGGTCCCCGATGTGGACGGAGAAGCTGATGCGTCTGCTGAGGGTGGAACAGAGCAATAATTTACCCGACTCTCATGACCGTATCATAAGAATACAACAGGTTTGCGCCGGATCCGACCGATTCGGCGCTTTTTTCTTTCTGGCTTTTATCCTTGCAATCAAACCAACAAACAGTCATGGGATCTGGCAATTTAAGCCGATCCCTGACCCAGCTTGAGATCGATCTTAAAATCGCCCGCATTGATGCAGTTTTGCCGCATCTTTACAGGCGCTCAAATCCCTGCTTTCTCTGCCCCCGGCGATGTGGCGTGCTGCGTCTTTACGGTGAATTGGGAGAATGCCGGCTGCCTGCCGAATTGCGCGTTGCTTCGGTGGCCCTGCATCAGGGTGAAGAACCCCCCATTTCCGGTGAAAACGGAGCTGTAAATATCTTCTTTTCCGGCTGTAATTTACACTGCATCCATTGCCAGAATTGGCCTGTTTCACAATATCAATATGGGAGCTTCCATACCCCCCGGCAGTTGGCTGAAAAAATACTGAAGAAAAAGCAGCGTGGCGCACAAACCTTAGGCTGGGTGACGCCCACGACTCAAATCGTGCATGCCTTAGAAGCGTATCGGCTTTGTCTCTTGGAGGGATTTGATCTGCCTCTGGTGCACAATGACGGCGGCTATGAAGACGTGGAAATCATAGAGCTGCTTGCAGGAATCGTCGATATCTGGCTGCCGGACGCAAAAACGCGGGAGTCGCAGGTTGCGCGGGAAATCCAGAAGGCGTCTGATTACCCGGATATTAATCGACTGGCTTTAGCGGCGATGGTGAAGCAGGCTGACAGGGGAGAGACTCGCGCGGTGATTGTCCGTCACCTGGTGTTGCCGGATAATACCGCTGATAGTAAGAATGTTCTCTCTGATTTATACTTGCAGTTCGGCAATCGCATTCATCTCAGCCTTATGATGCAGTATTTCCCCTTTCATAAGACGATCAACCATAGCCTGTTGGGACGCAGAATCACTGAAGCAGAATATGAAGAAGTAATCGATTTCGCGGTTTCAACTGGTTTCGAGAAAGGTTGGGTACAGGAATATGACACCGAAACTGGCATCCCATTTCACTGCTTACCATAGTCCCGTTGGCCCCATTTTCATCACTGCAGATGCAGATGCCATCCTCGTAGTGATGATGAACGTGCCCCGGGAACGTTTCACCTCTGACATACAAAAACAGCTTGGCGAACTGCCAGAGGAAACCGATTCAGCAAACCATAAGATGCTGAATAAAGCTGTCAAGGCATTAGATGCCTTTTTCCACGACGGCGCCGCGCTGCCAATGGATTTTCCAGTGAAGCCGCAGGGCACGGATTTTCAAAAGCGCGTCTGGCAGGCTTTGCAGGAGATCCCTTCAGGTAAGTTCGTGACTTACGGTCTGATTGCCAGAAAGATCGGCTCCCCAAATGCATCTCGCGCAGTAGGCGCGGCCTGCGGCGCCAATCCCGTCCCGCTCTTCATCCCCTGCCACCGGGTAGTGGGCGCTGACGGCAGCCTGATCGGTTTCGGTGGCGGCGGAGTTGAAGTCAAAACGAAGCTTCTGGAACTCGAAGCTGTGAAATAAAACACAAGCTTCGACAGAATTTCGAGATTTCGCTTGACTTATTAATCTTAATATTCTTACTTTGTAGTCCCTGATTCCATTCTTGCGCGATAGGCTGCATTCTTATTCCACTGACTATTAAGTTAATGTTAATATAGAATATAAATAATCTAAGGGAAGCCCACCTGTTAAAAACCCAACGATAAGTTAACCCTTAGTATCAACCCAGCCAACCTCAAACGACGCCATCCCTCGCCGTATGTATGCCAAGCGGGGATGCGATATTAAAAAGGAGTGATCAAATGGCTACATTGAAACAACGAATGGCAGAAATGATTCCCGGAATGCGGGAAGAGATTCGTGGATTTCTTAAAGAGCATGGGGACAAGGTCGTCAGTGAAGTGACCCTGGCCCAAGCATACGGTGGTATGCGCGGCGTTAAGGCCATGGTCTGCGATACGTCAGAAGTACCGCCCGACCAGGGTTTGCTGGTTCGCACGATCCCCATCGGTGAACTAACTGACCGCACCGCAGAAGAAATTTTCTATCTACTCTGTGTCGGCAAGCTTCCCCCGAAAGAAGATCTGGCTGACCTGAAAGCCGATTTCAGCCGGCGGGCCAAGGTTCCCGGCTATGTGTGGGACGTTTTGAAAGCGATGCCC
This sequence comes from bacterium, assembly GCA_018812585.1. Lineage (GTDB taxonomy): Bacteria > Electryoneota > B3-LCP > B3-LCP > B3-LCP > JAHJDJ01. The sequence continues at coordinate 1,441 of JAHJDJ010000023.1, read as the reverse complement.
AAAGATTCTCACCCGATGGCTATGTTTGATACCGGTATCCTGGTCATGCAGCGCGAATCGGAATATGTCAAAGCCTACAATGCAGGCGTCCAAAAGACCGAATATTGGGAATCAACCCTGGAAGATTCTCTGAACCTGCTGGCCAAGCTTCCCGCTCTGGCAGCAGGCGTTTACCGTATCCGTTTCAACAAAGGCCCCTTGATCGATCCAGATACGAAACTGGATATGGGTGGCAATTATGTTCACATGCTGGGCATTCCCGATCCCACAGGGGACTTCAAGAAACTGATGACCCTCTATCTGGTCCTGCACTGCGACCATGAAGGCGGCAACGTTTCAGCTCACACCGCTCACTGTATCGGTTCAGCGCTGTCCGACGCTTACTATGCTGTTTCCGGCGGCTTGAACGGTCTGGCTGGCCCTCTGCATGGTCTGGCTAACCAGGAATGCCTGGGCTGGATTCTGGAAACCATGGAAAAATTCGGCGGCAAGCCGACTGACGAGCAGTTGACCCAGTTTGCCTGGGATACCCTGAATTCCGGTAAGGTCATTCCGGGATACGGTCACGCCGTCCTGCGCGTCACCGACCCCCGTTTCACCGCTTTCCGTGACTTTGGTCTGAAGCACTGTCCAGACGATCCCGTATTTGCCACCGTCAGCCAGGTTTTTGACATCATTCCAGGTGTCTTGACAGAGCATGGCAAAGCCAAGAACGTATGGCCGAACGTTGACGCCGGTTCCGGATCTCTGCTGTATCACTACGGCCTGAAAGAGTTCCCGTACTACACCGTGCTGTTCAGCGTTTCCCGTGCCATGGGGATGTGCTCACAATTGATCATCTCCCGTGCCTGGGGCGAAGCGATCGAACGTCCGAAGTCCTTGACTACACCGAAGTTCAAGGCTCTCTTAGGCGTGTAATCCAATGTAATGTGCTGGCAGACGCCTTCGTCTGCCAGTCGCTTGTATGCAAATCAAAACCACCTCTGGAGCAATCTGGGGGTGGTATTTTTATATGTCCGGACGACCCTGCTGAAAATGTGATTATTTTACATATCGTTGAGATGACAGATTTGTCATAGGTGATTTGACAGCTCCGCACAAAAACGACAAACAGTGACATCGCCACGCACAAAACTTGAAATTGTGCCATATTTGTCATTTTGGCGGCTTAAGTGATTGTTTTTATGGGTCAAACTGTGGCGGACAGATTTGTCCGAGATGACAGATTTGTCATTGTCAAGAATTCTGGTTTGGGGTACTTTTGGGGTGATTATCAGGCTGTATTTATGCATTATATACCTCATATAGTGAGATGATAAGGGAGTGTCTGTATGTAATATACAACATTATTGTTTGATATGCAAGAGAAAAGAGGAAAAAGTGGCTGGTGGCTGGTGGCTGGCGGGTTTTATACCTCCGGAATGTTCAAAAAAAACACCTG
>JAHJDJ010000022.1 GCA_018812585.1 bacterium | reverse complement strand
CAGATAACGATGGCAGACCGCCTGACGTTGAATCCGGTTCGGATTTTACCTGTCCGGCTGTAACAGGCGTACGCGTGGTGCGAGCGCCTAATCCGCGACTGCGGACCTCCTTCAACTGGTGGATCCGCAACGACAATTCTGACCTGGATTATGGTCCAGCCTGGATTGACGACGAAGCACAAAACGATTGGACCAGCACCTGGGGAACACCGGTTGGGGATGCTCGCAAGTATTTCGTGCTGTCAAACGGCGAATTCGATTTCGATCAGGTCAGAGTCAATGACGCGGATTGGATTCAATCTCATCCCCAGGAGCTTCGCGATGCGGAAGACCCCAGCATCATCCTGGAAACTCATGACTGGAAGATTGAACCGAACCAGGATTACGCAACGGATATCGCCAATGGATTTGATTCACGCTATATGATTTCTTGGGGGCCGCTGGGAATATTCGATCATACGGACGAATCAGGTAATGACATCTATCGCTTAAACCCGGGCGAAAAATTCAATATGACGGTGGCATACGTAGCCGGGCCGGGTTTCCACGATACCAAAAATCCTCAGGACGACCCCGATAATATCGATTCAGATAAATTCAATTTTGCCAACCTGCGCTACAATGCCGCCTGGGCCGCGCGAGTCTATGACAACGAGATGATCGACAGTAACGGCGATGGCTGGTATGGTGAGGACGTTGGAACTGACGGTCTCTACGCCACAGAGGTAGGCGACAGTGTCGCCTATTTCGGGGTATTCCAGGGCTTTTACCTTGGACCTGATCCAGACGGAAGCGAACGAAACGGGAGACTGGATGAAGGGGAAGATGACATCTGGCGGCCGGAATTTGTTCTCGATGAACGGTATGGGGAACTAAATATCGGTTATATGCGCAACAATAATGTGTTGGACCCCGGAGATGGCGTTCCTGATTTTCGCGGGCCGCCCCCGCCCCCCATTCCAGAACTGAGCTTTGAATTAACCGATAGCGAGGTCATTCTGCGCTGGCAGGATAATGCGGAGGATCCCGGATACTATGATCCTTTTTCGTACGCGCAGGATTTCGAAGGGTATCGCGTCTACGTCTCCAATTCGGGATTGGAAAATGACTATAACATCATTGCCGATTTCGACCAGGTCGATTTTTCGTACTACTCGGCTAATGATTCACTGATTACCCATCCAGATACTCGCACGAATGCTCCGCCGGATACGGTGATCAATAATGTCACTTACTGGCGGCAGCCGGTGGGGCAGAATACCGGGCTGGAAGCGATTCGCGAAACGGATTCTACTTACATCTATGTCATTTCCAACGCTCATCCGGGATTTCCTCGTTATTACGCCGTGTGTTCTTATGATTACGGCGATCCGAGGTCGGGAACCGAGCCGCTGGAGACGTCGAGAAGCGCCAATGCCATTTATGTGGCTCCCTCGGGACAGCCCGGCAATCCCGTGATCGTGGTGCCGAATCCTTACCGGGCGTACGATAACTATACGCAGGCCTATTCAGGCGGATTGTCGTGGGAAAATCAGAATGACGGGACGCCGCAGTTTTTCCCGCAGACGGATAGGCGCATCGAGTTCATGAATCTGCCAGCACAGTGTCTGATTCGGATCTATACCGTGGCAGGCGACATGGTACAGATTATCCCTCATTCATCTACTACGATTAACGATTTAGGCGATGCAAACCTGCAGTGGACCAGCGTCTATTCGGAATCATGGGATCTGAACAGCCGCAACGATCAGCAGGTGGTCAGCGGAATTTACCTGTTCAGCGTGGAAGATTTAACACCGGGAAATAGAGGAGCCATCCAAACGGGGAAATTTGTAGTGATCAGGTAAGGGATTGAACTGGTGTAAAAGAAAATGTATTTTTATGCTTTGCAGGTAGAAGAAGAATAACTCTGGATTACGAAAATGCTTGACTATCGATGGTATCAGTTCGACGATTTATCAGCACGGGAACTGTACGAAATTCTGAAATTGAGACTGAGCGTCTTTATCGTCGAACAGGAATGTCCCTATCCGGAATTGGACGATCTGGATCAATCCGCCTGGCATTTGACGGGATGGGATGAGAATGGACAATTGATGGGATATTTAAGACTCCTCCCCCCTGATGTCAAATATGAGATTTCTGCTTTAGGGCGAGTGGTCACCGTGAAGTCTGCCCGCAAACAGGGGATCGGATCCGAATTGATGACGCGGGGCATCACTAAAGCGGAGAAGCTGTTTCCAGAAAAAGCTATCGGGCTGTCTGCTCAGGTGGCCGCTCAGCCATTTTACCGGGCGATGGGATTTGATGCGGTCGGTGAAATGTATGATGAAGACGGCATCCCGCACATCAAGATGATCAGACCTTGTGGAGGATTGGTTGATAAGTAGACGCTTAGCGTTGGGTTTGTTCTGTCTGGCGATTTCGGCAATGCTGTGCAGTTGTAAGAAGGCTGAACGACAGTCGCCCAAAGATGAGGGACTCCCGGTCAAGGTGATGAGTTTCAATATTCGTTATATGCAGGCTCCGGACGGCGAGAATAACTGGCGTCATCGCAAGGTTCGAGTCTTTCAGTTGATCAAGGAATATCAGCCTGACGTGATTGGTTTGCAGGAAGCGACTCATCGCCAGTTGAAACAAATCCTGCAGGAGTTAAGCGATTATGATCAGGTGGGCGTGGGGCGAAATGACGGAGTAGAATCCGGAGAATATGCTGCTATCCTATACAAAAAGCAGAAGTTTCAGGCTGCCAACGGCGGCACTTTCTGGTTTTCGGATACACCGGAACAGCCGGGATCGACGAGTTGGGGGAATCTGATCCCTCGGATCTGCACCTGGGTGAGACTGCGGGAAGCTGCCACCGGTGAAATGTTCTACGTTTATAATGTTCACCTGGATCACGAATCGCAGGTTTCGAGGGAACGGAGCGCGCTTTATCTCACGCATCGCATCAGCCAGAGACAGTATCCCGATCCCGTCATCGTAACCGGTGATTTCAATGCAGGGGAAACTAACATCGTAATCCGCTTCATGCAGGACAAGGATCCCATGCAGGTTGGCGCGAACGCTTACGTCACCAATGAGATTCCGCTGGTGGACACTTACGGCCGTTTGCACCCGAACGCGGAGCCGGTGGGGACTTACCACGGATTCAAGGGCGGTCCTTCAGGAGAACGGATCGATTATATTTTCCATTCAAAAGGGTTTGAAGCGAGATATGCTGACATACTCACCGATTCAATCAGTGGTGGGTATCCGAGTGACCATTATCCGCTCCTGGCGGAACTAATCATAGGCATCAACAATGCACATTAACAAAGCTTGGCCGAGAGTAATATTTTGGATTGTCGCCGCACTGCTGTTCAATGCAGGTGTCTGGTATTTTAAAGGCAGTGAAAAAGCGCTGGAGTTTTTCACCGGCTACCTGATTGAGAAATCTCTCTCGGTGGATAATTTATTCGTTTTCATTATGATCTTCAGCTATTTTGGAGTCGGTGAAAAACAGCAGCATTCTGCCCTGAACTGGGGAATCATGGGAGCGATTGTCTTCCGTACTATTTTTGTGCTCTTCGGTGTGGCGTTGATCCATCATTTTCACGCGATTATTTATTTTTTCGGGGCCTTGCTGCTGTGGAGCGCTTACAAGATGGCTTTCCAGCAGGATAAAGCTATCGATCCGGATAAGATCCCGCTGGTGCGTTGGTTTCGCAAGCTGATGCCGGTCACCGATCAATACGTCGGCACCAAATTCTTCACGCGCGTCGGGGGTAAACTGGCCGCGACGCCCCTGTTTATCGTTGTGCTTGTGATCGAAAGCTCGGATATCATGTTTGCGATTGATTCCATCCCGGCAATTCTAGCGATAACGCAGGATCCGTTCATCGTTATCACATCGAACATATTTGCAATTCTGGGTTTACGGTCACTATATTTTGTGCTGGCAGGCGTGATGGGTTTGTTCCGCTTCCTGAAACAGGGCGTTGCCGTTATTTTAGGATTCGTCGGCATTAAAATGCTGCTGATGGACATTTATCCCCTACCCACTCTGGTATCGCTGGGAATCATTGTCAGCATCTTACTTGCATCAATCGTCTGTTCTGTCATCTGGAAAAAACCGACAGAAGCATAAATATAGCGAAAATACAAGGGAGGATCATCGTGTACGGCAAGATGAAAGAGTTCCTGACTGAAGAATTGAACGGCATTCGCGAAGCAGGGTTATTTAAAAGCGAGCGGGTCATTCAATCACCGCAGGGGGCGTCTATAAAGGTGAAAGGCGCCAATGTGTTGAATTTCTGTGCCAATAACTACTTAGGATTATCTTCGCACCCTAAAGTGATTGAAGCGGCACATAAAACGTTGGACGAATGGGGATTCGGATTGTCATCGGTGCGGTTTATCTGCGGCACGCAGGAGATTCACAAGCAACTGGAACGCAAAATTGCCGACTTTCTGCAGCAGGACGATGCCAT
>JAHJDJ010000021.1 GCA_018812585.1 bacterium | reverse complement strand
TTTTCCTTCAACCCAGAAGTTTATAACAAGGATAGCAATTATCCTATAGAAGCTGTTGTCACATCCGATCCGAGTATCATGCGAGGATACCGCCTGGCAGCCGTTACCATGAATCCTGTCAAGTATAATCCTGTCACTCAGGAACTGCAGATTGCGCATCGTTATCGCGTGACCGTTCATTTAGAAGGATCTGACCCCAGAAACAACCCCGTCCGAGCGCCCCGGCCGGTATCCAGAAGCTGGGCTAAGATCATGCAGCAGATGATCGTTAATTATGATGATCTGGATTTGGATATCAATCCTACAGGATCATATTTAATCGTCTGTGAGAACGATTCGGAATTGGTCAACGTTCTTTTACAGCCGCTGGTAGATTGGAAAAGACGCAAGGGTCATACAGTCGCCATAGAAACATTTACAGCAGGGTCATCAAACAGCACAATCAAGGGTATTATCCAGAATGTTTACAATACTTGGGATACGCCCCCGGAATTCGTTCTCCTGATTGGAGATACCAGTGGTGAATACGCGCTGCCTGGTTGGAGTCCGGATGGCATCGATCATCCCTATTCACAATTAGACGGCACTGACATTTTAGCAGACGTTGCGGTCGGGCGAATTCCGATTTACAATGCTTCTCATGCCGTCGGCATGTTCAATAAAGTGCTCTGGTATGAGAAGACGCCCTACACCGCAAACAGCGATTGGTATCACCAAGGCTGCCTTGTGGCGGGATCTTACAGTTCAGGTTTATCGACGATTCAGACGAACCGGTGGGTCAAGACCCGTATGGTCGAGAATGAATTTACGCGCATCGATACTTTCTGGTACAACATGGGCAGCAGTTCAGTCAGCACAACCATCACAAATGCGATCAATAACGGGATCAGTATTCTCAATTACCGCGGTTACTGGGGTATGGAAAACTTCAGTCTGTCCAGTATTAACGCGCTGAACAACGGCTACATGATGCCGTTCTGTTCAATTATCACCTGTGATACGGGCGGCTTTGACGGCGACAACTTCATGGAAGAATTTCTGACGGTCGGAACGGCATATTCACCTAAAGGGGCTATCGCCGCGATTGGAACAGCCACTCTCAGCACGAATACTCGCTGCAACAACACAGTCAATTACGGCATCATGGCCGCGCTCTTCGAAGAAGATATCACGCAGGCGGGTAATATGCTGGTGCGCGGGAAGTTGGAATTGTACAATACCTACCAGACTAATGCCAGCAGTTTTGTCAATAGCTACTCGAACTGGAATGCGTTAGCAGGCGATCCCGGATTGGAAATCTATCGTCATGCCATTCAGTATATGGAATGTACTGTGCCCGCCTCAATCGAATGGGGCGAGAACTACATGACATTGGAGGTGAATCACAGCGGCGTTGGTCCTCTGGAGGACGCCATTGTGTGTCTGTATAAAGCGAATGAATTCCAGGCCGTCGGTGTGACAGACGCCAGCGGAACAGTGCAGCTTCCTGTAGAGTTGACCTCTGCCGGCAATGTCAAGGTCACGATCACAAAGAACAGTTTCCACCCCATCGTCGACTCACTGGACGTCATTCAGAGTAGTGTCGCTGTGGGTTATTACAGCCATTCCGTCGATGACGACGCATTGGGAACCAGCAGCGGCGATGGCGACAGTAACATCAACCCGGGTGAAATGGTTGAAATTCCACTGACCTTCAAGAATTTCGGATCGTCGACGCCCGCGACCGGGGTGGCCGTAACCGCTTCGTCCAGTGATCCCTTCGTGACGATCACGGATGCCTATGAAACCTTCCCGAATATCGCTCCGGGAGCAAGCATCAACTGTCTCGACGATCTGGATCTGACCATTGCCAATGATTGCCCTGATGGTCATTTCGTCCATCTTGATTTTGCGACAACTTCTGGACAAGGCAGTTGGGATGGAGGTCTGGACCTGGAGATTGTATCGTACGATATGACTGTGACGTCAGCAACCGTTTCCGGCTCTGATACGCTGCTTTCACCAGGGGAATCTCAGGATTTCTTCATTACCGCCTATAACACAGGCGGAAAATCAGCCGCCAGCCTGACTGCAACATTAGAATCACTGCATGAACTGGTGACTGTCAATGACAACAGCGCCACCTTTGGCACGATTAACGTTGGCGCCAGCGCGACCTGTTCAGCAGATCCCTTCCACCTAACCTCCGACGCCACCGCAATCGTCGGAGATCCCGCCAAGATGGTGGTGACTTATACCAGCGCTGCAGGCGCGACTCAAACTGATACGATCACGATTTACCTG
>JAHJDJ010000309.1 GCA_018812585.1 bacterium | reverse complement strand
GAGGGGGATTTGTCAAGGATTATTGTGGGGTGAGATGAAAAGGTTGACGCAACAAGGGGTAGTTACCCCTTGCCGAGCCAATGTGATCTGGATTCCATGACCAAGGGTCCCAACCCCTTGCTAAGTCAAACGATCCCTCTTCTGATTCCAAGGGGTTACAACCAACATGAGTCATCCGATATTACCAAGGGGTTACAACCCCTTGTTGATAATCGTCGCAGAACGGTGGGGCACCCGGGCAAATAATCCCCCCTTGCTCCCCCCTTAATAAGGGGGGCAAAAAGCGGGCAGACACGGAGGTCTGCCCCTGCAACTGACTGCTGACGACTGATTGCTATTTCAAATAAACTAACTTCTGTTGGATGACACCCTCCCCTGCCTTGACCTGCGCCAGATAGATGCCGCTGGAGAGGTGATCCGGGAACCAGGAGAGGGTGTGGCTGCCGGGATTATAGTAGCCTGCGGAATGCTCGCCAACTTTCGCTCCCTGCAAATTGTAGATGGCCAGATCGACGTGCCCGGCTTGCGGCAGATCGAACTGCCAGCGGAGGTCGCCGTTGGTGGGATTGGGATGGATAGAAAGGGATAGCTGCTGGGGAATGGGCGGTGATGCGGACGGTGGTTTCTCCTCTACTCCAACCCATTCTTCGCCGAAGTAGTAGATGCCGAGGCAGGAGGATTGGGCGAAGAAGATTATACTATCTTGATAATCGATTTGGCCGCCAATATTTTCCGTTGTCGGATGGAAATCAACCATCTCAACGTTTGAAATCCCCGGAGATATATCAAAAACTGATAATCCCTTCTGGGAATAAGTTGGATAATTATAGATATCTGCGTACAAATAGTGTCCGTCAAAGGCCCCATTCCAAATATCAGAATTTGAGCTTGGCAGGTCAACTTCTAACAACAATTCTGGTGAAAGTGGATTTGAAATCGTGTACACTTCGAATCCGGAATCACCACCGACAATCAGAGTATCAGAAAATCCGGCCATAAAATGAGAAGTATAAGCTGGATTGAAAGAACTTAAAAAAATGAGGTCGGGTCCGGTTTGAAATACTTTGACTAGTTGATAGCTGTTTGCAAATAAAGAGCCATTCAACACAATTAATTCTGTGAATTGCCTATCATCTACATGGGTAGCGGTAAGCACAGGATTTTCCGGATCTAAGAGGCTGTAAGAAAAGAGATGATCTTCACCAGAGATGTAAAGATATCCATCATGTGCTACAATTCGTCCTAAATAATAATCGATGGGTAGTTCGACATATTCTACTCCAGTCAGATGTATGTTACTAGGATCGCTAATGTCGATCACAGCTAAACTATTATTTTCCACTGAATAGTCTATGCATAAAACGTAGAGATAGTTTTGCCATGAACATAAACTTCCTGTGTGATCAAGTAACTCGAGAAATGATGATAGCTGGACATTCATCGGATTTGAAAAGTTGTAAACCATTGCAGTACCAGTAGATCCTCCCGAGGTAAATACCAGACTATCGCGATGAATCACACTCGTAACTTCATCGCCTAAATATACATAAGAACTCAACAGTGTCACTGGATATAAGTTTATATCCCAAATATCAGTTGAATATTCGTAGTAATTTAGTGAAAAAAGTCCTTGTGATGTAATGGTGAAATCGTAGCTTTTACCCACCCCTGTTGTTACCCAGGTATTTCCTATAAGTTCACTAATCCCTTCATCAGGAGAACCAAAAATATCTTCGGAACCGAAGACTCGACCATCTTCCAAACACAAGCCGGGTGAGCTCATATCATCGTAAGAAGAGGATACAATATTATATGGGGGATTCTGCGACACCGTAAGCATCGTCAAATTGTTACCGTCACCTATTAGAACATGACCACCAGCAGCGCTTAACAAATGTTGGAAGTCTGATTGATAAGATGATAATAGAGTCGGATTTGAGGGATCAGAGATATCGTAGAAACCATAACTTGTATATTCCGGATATCGTCCATAGCCATGGAGAAAATCATTTTCAACGATGATCTCATTCCCCAGAGTGCTTATAAAAGCTGAAGAAACCAAGCTTGGATCCATCGGATCTTCGTTGAGATAGGTATATAATGTCCCCTCAGAAAACGTATATAAGTATTCTCCATTTATGTCGAAACCATCAATGTCAACGTATGTATTTACAATCACTGGATCATCGATATCAATCAAATTAACAGTATATAGATTATCCTCTATATCCTGATGATATACAAATGGCTGGGTTGGATGGAATTTTGTTTTAATGCCAGAATAAGGTATCTGTATTGCGCTTTTCATTTCAATCAATTGGATAGTAGAATCATATTCCATGAACCAAAGCCCAACTGAGCCGTGGATGGCAATGTAGGGGTAGTCGACATCTAAACCCCACCCCGGCCCGGCAATGGCGGCGATATCCAATTCCTGCAGGTAGGGTTGGGAGTGAGAGATCAGGGGGATGGCGATGAGGAGGGAGAGAACTAATAGAGTGATGATGCGTGACATAATGGGCTCCTGATGTTAATAGGTCGTTTCAATATACGAAATCTTGGGGGCATTGTCAAGGGAAAAGATTCCGGGAGAGGAAAAAGTTGACGCAACAAGGGGTAGTTGCCCCTTGCGATTCCAAGGCGCACTATCATAATAGTCCAAGGGGTTATACCGAAGGCACTCCTTTAGAGCAACCCCTTGTTGAAAATCGCCGCCCCGAAGGGACAGGCAGAGCGGTGGGGCGCCCGGCTGGTAGGCGTCAGATCACCGCTTCGCTAAGGATCTGACGCAACATTCAACTGTAGGGGCGCAGCATGCTGCGCCCCTACGGACTAACTGCTGAATCCCGAATCCTGTCGTCTTGTTACTACTTCTCCCCTTTCGCCTTGACCCCTTT
>JAHJDJ010000308.1 GCA_018812585.1 bacterium | reverse complement strand
TACCCGTTTTCAAATCGTGCGTGGAATCGTAGCGCAAACGGCAGCCAAAGCGTTTCAGCAGGGGATTGAGATAGCTGGAACTGCCGAAGACATTGGTGTGATCGCCGATGACCCAGACGCCTCCCCCCTGCTCGACGAATTGCTCAACTGCCTCGATTTCGGATTCAGCGTAGGGTTCGGTGGGGATTTTGATAATCAGGACGTCAACGTTAGTCAGCGCTTCAGTTGAAAGGGGTTCATCATTGACTCCGACCTGATAAAAGTACTTCAGGTATTCTGCCAGGCAGTAGTAGTTATAGGTGGTCTTTTCGCTATAGGTGACGGTATCCATCGGTTCGGTGGTCCATTCCCAGTCCGATCCGTGTTCCTGGATCAGAATGCGGCCGGGCTTGATGGTTCCGGGATCGCGATATCCAAGCCAAAGCACCAGGCAAATCCCCAGCAGCGATCCCAAAATCAAGCTGGCAAACAGGGGCTGTCTTTGCAGCGCGGTGAGGCCCCGCGGGCGTTTGAGATTAGAGAGGTCGCTGGGTTCCTTGAGCAGGAAGATCAGGGGCAGATAAGAGCTTAGCGTGATATAAGGATGCCAGAAAAGGTCGGGATTCTGGCGCTGCATAAGAATCATATAGAGGGCAATAATACGCAGGACGGAATAAACCAGGAACAGAAACCAGAAAAAGAGCACGCGTTCTATGCGCTGTGACGTACTTCTGAAAAACAGAGTAACGCTCCATAAGAGCACGAATAGAACCGCAGATATGGGGAACAGTTTTTCGGTGGAGAGCGAGAGAGTAAACTGTTCTTCGTAGGTTCGCAGAACGATGGCGTTGTTGACCAGATGAGCGCTCTGATTGAATAGATTCAGCGCCGCATTGATGACAGGATTCAAGAGATAATCAAACTGCGGCAGTTCATGGATTTTTGCCGCCCAATTGAAGATCAGGGGCAGGAGTGCTGCGGCGATAACCAGTAATCCGCCTAACTGCAGCAACGCAGAGGTAAAAAACCAGGGAAAGCTGTTACGTTTGACCAGAGACGTCAATAACCATCCTGCCGCGAAGAGCAAAAACCCAATGGAATAGGGAAACGGCAAGAGCATGAAACCTGCAATGCAGGCCGCCGTTCCCAGCAGACCCGCCCATTTAGGATCTGCTATATTCTTAGTCCAGGGAGATTCCGGCCGGTTGAAATTACGGACGAGAAGAAGGAGATAGGCGAGGATTATAAGCACGATACCCGAGGAAGCGCTTTTCGGAGGAAAATATAGATAGAGTGAGGAGTGCCAATAAAAGGAGATCAGCAGCAGGGCAATGACCAAGAGTCTGCTATCCCAGTAGGAAGCGCGGCTGCGTCCTTCTGAGAATTCTGAAGCCTGCATCAGTTCTGATTCCTGCTATTTGATGGTTCTAACGTTTGTAGCTCTTGAAATAGTAATCCACTTCCGGTAATCCGCCCTGCATGACCAGGTAGCCGTCGATCGGTTCTCTGGCGGTAATTTCGTCTGCTATCGGCGTTGTCATGATCTTTTTTACTTCGTCCCGATCTTGTGTCTGTCCTAAGGTCCAGCCCAGCTTTACGTAAGCCACTTCAGGCAGCATGTTGTCCAATGGCACGACGCCCAAGTCCATAATGTCGCGGCCAGTATCATAAACGAACATCTGCACATAGCCCCACAGCGTCTGCACCGTCATGTAGATGTGAACGCCCGCTTCGTACGCTTTCTTCAGTGACGGATAAAGCGGTTTATTGACATGCCCTAAACCAGTGCCGGCAATGATAATACCTTTGTAGCCGTTATCGACCAGGGAATCGATGATATCCGGCTTCATGTTGGGATAATAGTAGACGATGGAAACTCGCTCGTCGAATACCGGCATAATCTTCATCTGGGAAGCATCGCCGCCTCTTTTCCTGTAAGGTGTGCGCATCGGTATGTATTCCTCTTTAGCGATTCGCGCCATAGGACGTTCACCGATAGTGCGGAAGGTGGAGCGATAGGAGGAGTGCATCTTTCTGACGCGCGTGCCGCGATGCAGGAGGTCATATTGGTCGGAGGTGGGCCCAAACATACAGACGAGGACTTCAGCAATCTCTCCGTATGCTGCGGCATAGCAGGCGTTGATCAGGTTCAGCGCCGCATCGGATGAGGGGCGGTCGGAAGAACGCTGGCTCCCTACGATAATGACAGGAACCGGAGTATTCTGTACCATGAAAGTCAATGCCGCCGCGCTGTGATGCATGGTATCGGTGCCGTGACCGATAACGATGCCGTCAGCTCCGGCAGTGATCTCCTCAGCGATTCTCTGCGCCATTCCCATCCAGTGCGCAGGACCTATATTTTCAGAAAATTCGCCGTACAACTTGTAAGTTTTCAAATTGCAGATATCAACCAATTCCGGCACCGCGCCGTATAACTCACCGGGTGAGAACGCAGGGATAACCGCGCCGGTTCGGTAATCCAGCCTTGAAGCGATAGTTCCGCCGGTGCCCAGCAGAGTAACGTTGCGTTTTTCTGGATCAGGCGGGAAGATTTTCTCAGGTATTTTATAGTGAGCTTTGCGGTAACCAATCTCTTCTATTTTGTTAATCGTACTGACGTGCAGACCGACATTATAGCCGGTGGACAGCTTTAGAACGATATGTTGATCATCTGCGGTCTCGCTGCGCGGTAGAATTAGTCCTTTGAATTCACCCTGATTGGTAGCGATGGTGACGTCGCCCCAGACCCGCGCATTTTCGCGCAGGAGCAGCTCTTTGGCAGCGCCGCGATATCCTTTTAGATCTTCTGTAGTCATATTCTAGTGGACTGGAATGGTTATTTCACAAGCTTTTATGAATCAACAACCTAATATATTAAAGTTTAGGCGCTTTTGCAACTGCTTTTTCGCGTCCTGCTGATAGTGGAAATGGCATATCCCTTGCATATTGTAAGTAGATTACGTCAAAAGGCTTGGGAATAAGCAATTTTTGTGATTATATTGCAATTCTTGCGCAGTTTTATTATATCTCTCTTTTTTAACTGGAACAATATTACACTGACTGAAGTGAATCAATAGAGAAATTCAAGAACGTTGAGGAGTTCTGACAATGAAACAGATAGGTCGTTTGTTTTGGGCTTTAAGCCTTCTGCTTGTGGCGCAGGTCGCCTGGAGCGCTTATGCTCCTTTGCACTGGAACGAAACTGGCGTGCGCATTCGCCAGGGATGGCATGTTGAATGGCAGCGGTCCGGCGAAATTGACCCTGATGGTAATGTAATATACGCCTGGTCGGATACCCGGGGAGGGGATCGTGACGTCTATGCTCAGTTGATCTCTCCCACTGGAGTGAAGTTATGGGGTGACGACGGCGCGCTGGTTGTTTCCCAACGCAGCCGTCAAGAAGACCCGGCGATGATTCCGACCGGCTTTGGCGATTATATCTTCATCTGGAACGATTTCCGTGATGACACTGCCACTGGTGACATGTATGCTCAGAAACTGGATGCTGACGGCGTCATTCAGTGGGATGAAGCTGGTGTTTTCATCACAGATGGCAATTTTGACAGCCCGGCGGTGTTCCGCATCGTCGCTGACGGCACCGGCGGTGTTGTAGTCATATGGAATGACTTGAGAAACGGGGATATCGGGGATATTTACGGCACCCGCATCGATGCGGATGGAAATATTCCTGCGCCCTGGCCGGTAAACGGCATGGAAATCAACACCGAGCCTGCAGGTCAGCGGCAATTAACTGTCGACCAGGATGGATCAGGCGGCGCCATTATCGGTTGGATGGATAATCAAATTCGTCCTACGGGTAATGATATTTTCGTGCAACGCGTGACTATCGACGGCAGCTTAGTCTGGAACGGGGGAAATCCCGTGACTGTCTGCCAGGCTGTCGGCAACCAGGAATCGGCGAAACTCTGCCCGGATGGATCGGGCGGCGTTTACATGGTCTGGGAAGATAAACGCACCGATAACAACGCCGATCTCTATTTCCATCACATCTCAAGTGATGGATCGCTGGTATTTCCAGAAGCGGACGGAAAAGTGCTTTACAGCGATCCCGGCCAAAATCGTCGTCAGGAAACACCGCGCATCGTCTATGACGGATTAGGCAATGCGATCGTCATGTGGCAGGATACTCGCAACGATCCTCAAAACCTGCTGAATGATATCTATATCCAGAAGGTAGATAATAGCGGCAACCTCTTGTGGAACGCTTCCGGTCTGGCGGTTTGTGAAGAAATAGCTGGTCAGATGGAATCCCGAGTTTTTGCCGACGGAAACGGCGGGGCAATCGCCGCCTGGATGGATGAACGCAACGGCAATGAAAATCCGAACAGTAACATTTTCGCGCAGAAAATCAACTCCAACGGTACTGTAGCATGGGCCACAAACGGCATACCGGTTTGCGAAGCGCCGGGATTCCAGTTTTTCCCGCTGATACGAGCTACGGACACTTACTCGCAGATCATCTGGGGAGATGAACGTAGCGGTTCAAAAGGAATCTGGTATCAGCAGTTTGACAATTCCGGGACTGCGTTGCTCAGCGCTAATGGCGATACTCTGGTCTGGGGCATCGGTAATAATGCTGAAAAATTCTCCATCATTCCCGATGATATGGGCAAGTTCTTCGTTTTCTTCCAGGATTTACGTCAGGGGAATGCCGGGTTCACTGCGTATGTGCAGATCTTGGACACGCTGTCAAACGTATCCCTGGAGCCCGATGGCCGCCCCATTTGTCCAGATCCAGCATATAATTATGACGCCAGTCAGATTGAAATCAGCGCTTGCCAGGACGGCAGCAATGGGGCTATCGCCGTATGGCAGGATTACCGCGATTCCAATCCATCGACACCACAGATTTATGCTCAACGCGTAACCAATACCGGCGCTCTATTATGGGGCAGCGACGGCGTTCAAGTGTCACCTTACACTCGGCAGCAGACCAAACCTTTAATTGCAGAAGATGGCGCTGGCGGCGCTATTGTAGCCTGGTCTGAGGTAACCCCTTTATGGGATAACCGTGTGAATGCCGCAAGAATTGACCAAGACGGTAATACGCTCTGGTCTGTGATCGTAGTAGACAACGCCTTGCCTAATCCCCTCGATGACATTGTCGAATGCGTCATCCCGGATGGTGAAGGCGGCGCTTATATCTGTTACCAGGTTCAGATCCCCTACAATTACAATATCTATGTCCGTCGCATCGATGGAAACGGAACGCTGGTCTGGGGTGATGGAACCGACGCCGTACTCTGTGATGAAGCCAATATTCAGAAAGAGACGACAGGCATCGAAGTTGGCAGCGATGGCGTCGTGTTCGCCTGGCAGGACGCTCGCAATGGCGGCGCCCAATTCGATATTTACGCTCAACGCGTGGAACCTGACGGTGATCTGGCCTGGGCGGAAGATGGCATTGTCATCAACGACGTTACCGGCGATCAATCATCTCCGCAGCTATCGAAGGATGAAAATGGTCATGTTTTCATCACGTGGGAAGATTTCAGCACGGCTGTAAATCTCGATATCTACATGCAGAAGATTGACATGGATGGCAACCTGTCATATAGCGCTTCTGGCGTCACCATCAGTGACGAGGGCGGAGATCAGAAGGAACCGTGGATTATTGCTGACGGCGAGGGTGGTAACTATCTCTTCTGGGAAGATTACCGCTTTGGATCAGTATCCGAAATCTTGGCAATACACATGACCAGCGATGGTCAGATTTCACCTGAAACCTTACCCGATTGGGGCGATACCTGGGTAGAAGACGGCAATATCGTCTGCGATGCATTCCACTTGCAGCTTAGGCCGATAGCAACATCAGACTATGCGGGCGGCGCATTCGTAGTGTGGGAAGACAAACGCTCATCGGGTAAAGACGAGGTCATCAATCTTTACGCTCAACGCCTGAACGGCTGGGTTTTGGGAGTTGAAGATGATCATGGCGCTGAAGTTCCGGTTGATTTCGTCTTGCATCAACCTTACCCGAATCCATTCAACCCGAGCGTAACGATAGCTTACGACGTGAAGCAGCCAGCGCAGATTCGCATCTCGATTTACGACCTACAGGGGCGTCAAGTTGAAATTCTGCAGGAAGGGATGCAGAGTATCGGTGAACATCAGATTAGCTGGAAGGCGACCGGTGTCGCTTCAGGCATTTATTTCATTCGCCTCGAAACTCCGGAACGAACTATCCAGCAGAGAGCGGTTCTACTGAAATAAAGTCAAATAGATATCCAGGTTGTCCCAAAAGCCACAAGGGCAGTCATTGCGAGGAACGAAGTGACGAAGCAATCTCATTATTATCACTAAGTTACGAGATTGCTTCGATTCAATAAATTGGGTCTCGCAATGACTTTTTACAGCTTTTGGGACAGCCCTTTAAAGATAAGTTCCTATCACAGAACCGTGCTATAAATTGACAACAAGATATTATTAGAATTGCACTTGTATTTTGTGTATAAGTAATATATATTGACACTTTACAAATCGACAGCAATCGCTAAATTAACACAGAGAGTACCATGGCACCAACTTATCATTTAGTACAATCCCTGGTTAAATCGCTCGCCATCATGGAAATTCTCGGTGAGAGCGTCGAGGGCTTGGGTGTGACCGAGATTGGCGACCGTGTGGGAATGAATAAGAGCACCGTTCATCGCATTCTGACCACACTCGTCCATGAGGGTTACGTCGACCAGGATCAGGCTAAGGGCAGATACCGCCTGAGTTTTAAGATGTTCGTTATTGCACGGAAGATTCTGAATAATATCCGTGCCACGAAAGTCGTCAGTCCCTTCCTCGAAAAACTCGCGGGGGAAACTGAAGAATCAGCGCGCTTTGTGGTTCCCGACATGGAACACGCTCGGTTGATCGTGTGCGATGAGGTCCTTACTAAGAAATCAATCGGCGTTCGTCCACATCTGGGTGATAGTCTGTCATTATCGAAATCTGCTGCCGGCAAGATGTTCCTGGCAAGCCTGTCTGACGATCAAATAAAGCTGCTGATGGATGAAAAGGGTCGCAAGACTGTCATTGAAGATGACGGTTACAGCTTCTCATCGCTGCGTAAGGATCTTGGTCAGGTTAGAGATCAGGGAATCGCCTACGATGTACGCAAAGACGAACTGGAATCTACGATCAACATTGCGGCTCCGATTCGCGATGAAAATGGTGAACTGGTGGGTATGCTGGACCTCTATGCGCCCAAATTCCGTGCTGAAAAGAATTTCGATAAGAAGTACGGGAAACTGGTAAATGACACCGCCCTGGAAATATCTAAAAAGCTGGGGTATATCCCTGCGTAATTACAGCTTAGAATGCTAACGCGTCCGTAGTTAGCATTCTGTATAAGTTTATATTTTCACGCCTGACAATTTATTTCTGTCAAATATTTTGTGGGGTATTTTGTGTCTGTTTTGCCTATGGTAGATTTTCAGAATTCAGCTTGACATTTGAGCAGTATACGCGTAAATTATCGCTTTTATATTTATAAATAGCTCAGGTTCTATCAGTTCCGCTTGTACCCCGCCAACAAATGGGTTCAAGTATTTTTTTATTATAATTCCCTCGGTAGCTCAATTGGCAGAGCGGGTGGCTGTTATCCCGACGGGTCGGGATGGGGGTTCTTGAAAAGATTCTTCCAGTGATACCAAATGTTTTTTTCCTCGGTAGCTCAATTGGCAGAGCGGGTGGCTGTTATCCCGACG
>JAHJDJ010000307.1 GCA_018812585.1 bacterium | reverse complement strand
TCCCTTTAGTGAGAAATACTATGCTTATACGCAACACATATTTGCATTTTGAAATTTTCAATTTGATATTTGATATGAATTTTCAGGTGACAAATCTGTCATCTCCCAAAATAATCCCCGCACAACGGGATGACAGATCTGGCGGACACATTGAAGTGGCGGACAAATATGGCACAAAAAAGGAGCGTCACGGAATGACCATGACGCCCCAGGAAAATACGTTCACTTCCAATACCCTGGAGGCGGGATTGAGAGAGTCCGGCTCCTTGAATTCTAACAAGGGGTTGCAACCCCTTGTTGAGGTAAGAGGAAGAACACATCTAACCGGAAGCTTGCCGCTATTAGACCTTCAGCTTCTTGATATCCATCTTCTTCAGATCGATCACACCTAAGCCCATTTCGCCGGCAGCTTTGATATGGCCGATCTCGTGCGGTTCGTGCTTGAACAGAGTGGCTGTGAAAGCATCCAGCGCCACGCCATCGGTTGATGCGGCGATGGTCATTTCCAGGCGCACCGATCCGGGTCCGCTGGGGCCGTTGTTCAACAGCATGCGCGTGGCATCCATGACGGTCAGATCCGGACGGCGGACGGTGTACAGGTCGGCGATGGTCTGATCCAGATCAGTGTTGTGCATGATGATGCGATCCCAGTTCAGCCCCATGTAATTCTTCATCCCGAGGGTCAACTGCGCGCCGCCGTGATGCTTGGCGATGGGCAGATTAATGAAGACGTCCGCTTCCATGAATTCCCTGATCATCATGGTGTCTCGCAGTATCAGTCCCAGGGGTAGCTTGACTTCGATGTAATCAGCGATGGCAGTGCTAACGCCGATAGTACCTCCATTCGATTCGATAGCATTTCCGATGCCATTCGGCTCCCAGACGCCCGCCTGATCGTGCGCCAGAGCAAAGACGTTGCCGGCTCCGGCCTTCTTGCAGAGACGCGCCACCTCAGCGACCACGTCAGGGTTGGTATTGACCGCGAACTCCGGGCCCATCTCGGTGATGCAGTTGGGTTTCATGAAGACCGATTGCCCCGGCTTCACGAACTTTTCGATGCCTCCCAGCGCCTCAAGGACTTTTCGAACATTATCGGCGGGGCTGTCTCCAGTGGCAACCATAATGGACGGTTTCAGCAACGCTTTCCCCGCCTGCGCAGTCAGCGGCAGCAGTGGTGATCCTGCGATGGCCGCGGCTCCAGCCAGTCCTAAACCGCTTTTTAGAAAATCTCTGCGGGTGATACTCATTGATATTCTCCTGTCGTGCTTGTCGATGGGTTATTTCTGGCTGATTTCATCGATACGTTCCTGTGCCGTGGCTGACTGAAATCCAGCGGGATCTTTTTCCAGGTACTGCTGATACCAATTCAGGGCTTCATCGAAGTTTTCCAACGTATTGTAGATCTGGCCCAGCATGAAGTAAGGATTAGTAAAATCTGGATTTATCTCAATGGCGCGCTGGTAAGAAGCAATGGCTTCATCATAGCGTTCCAGGTTCATCAGACATTCGGCGTAGCTATCGTGGGTATTGGGGTTATCCGGTTCCAGATCCTTGTAATGTTCGAACGCTTCCAAGGCTTTTTCCAGATTGCCCAGTTGTATGTAAGCATAACCTACCCGGTTGTAAACATCCCCCTCATCGGGATGATTCTTCAGATAGGTACTGAATGCTTCTACGCATTTTTCGTTGTCCTGCATGCGCAGGTAAGTATAGCCCAATCCCAGATAGGCGATATCATTATCTGGATCGGCCGTGGCGAAGCCAAAATGCTCTTCTGCCTGCCTGTTATAGCGCTGGCGCAGCAGGGTCCACCCCATTTCGACATGAGTGCCGTAATCGTCCGGGTTCAACTTCAGACGATCCTCTAAACGCACCATCTGGTCCATGAATTCGGTCTGTTCGCCTGCCAATGGCGCCCAGACGCTTTCCGCGTACTTGGAAATAAAGAATTCCAGATCATCCAGTGCAGTTTCGAAGTCGCCACCCATTTTCAACTGCACAATAATTTTGGCCAGTTTGGCAGCTTCCATCAGGGAACCATCGGGATATTTCTGCTCGATGGCTTTTACCACATCCATCGCTTCGGTAAGCTGTTCCTGACGGATCATGGTCATTAAACCGCTCATCCGTTCAACGTCTTCCCAGGGAAAATCGGCATGGTATTGCGAGACTAGATCCTTATGAGCGGCGATGACTTGCCCGATCTGCGGAAAGGTTGAATAGGTCAGCATAAGGTCAGCGAATGTTGCGGCGGCATCCTGTTCATTACTCGCGGCGATTTGCGCTTCACCGAGGGCTATCACCATATTGACTGCCGCTTCACCAGGGGGCATGAATTGCGCAAGATCCTGATAGACAGCAATTTCGAAGACGGGATCATGTAATTCAGCCAAACTAGACTGGCAGGCTTCCACTGCCTGATTCACCCAGAAATCAGGCATGCGGTAATTTTCGCCACTCAATCTCTTCAACCCATTTTGAAAGTACTGAACGGC
Source organism: bacterium (assembly GCA_018812585.1). Taxonomy (GTDB): domain Bacteria; phylum Electryoneota; class B3-LCP; order B3-LCP; family B3-LCP; genus JAHJDJ01. The sequence continues at coordinate 6,177 of JAHJDJ010000307.1, read as the reverse complement.
GGCCTTGCGATCACTGCGTTCCAGGGCGATCTCACCTAACCGGCAATAGGCTTCGGCTGCCCACTTGCTGCCGGGATACTTATCGATGAGCTTTTCAAAATCTTTCTGTGCGCCTTTTGCATCTCCCAGCTCGTCCATTTTAATACTAGCCGCATTGAAGAGAGCCACGGGCGCATATTCATGGTCTGCGTTTTGCTTGGCAAATGCCTGATAGCTGGCAATCGCCTTATCGAAATCACCTTGCCAGGTGTGATCCCACGCCTGCTGTAAGGGATCAATCGTGTCCGCTATGGCCAACGCGGCCAGCAGAACGAAAGCGAAAATGAACCTGACACGCCTCATATAACCTCCTGAACCAATTTTGTGGCATAAAGATAACGATTCGAGTTAATATTCACAAGGCAAAAATTGTTCCTTCGCTTTCAAGATCGGAATTTGGCAGTAATTGTAGTGAAACGCTGCAATCACAGATATTGTTTATAGCAATCCGCTTCAATTGGGCTTGATTATAGTTAAGTTATTGACGATATTTCAGGAAAATCAATTTCAAATGCAAGGAGGTATCTATGAAGCGAACCCCTGAAGACTTTTTCGAGGGGGAGTTCTTAAAGAATATCCAGTCGAGGTTTCGTGGTCAAAAACCGGCCAAACTTTGGTCTATTCTAATTATTGCCGTGGTCCTTATCTGGGTATTGAGCGGTATTTATATCGTCAGCCCGGGTGAGATGGCAGTTGTGCAGCGTTTTGGCAAAATGACCAAGACCGCAACATCAGGGCCTCACTGGCACATACCCCGACCTTTCGAAAAAGTAAACGTCGTTAAAGTGGACCAGATCCGCAGTATGGAATCAGGCTTCCGAACCACTGTTTCGGGCGGAACTTCCCGCGTGAGACCTTCACCAATCGAATCGTTGATGATTACGGGTGATGAGAATCTGGTCAAGATACTGGTCGTGATACAATATCGCATCAGTAATTTACCAGATTACCTCTTTAAGGTCTGGGATCCGGAGGGTAGAGCTGATCAGAGAACTTTAAGGGACGCCGCTGAAACTGCCTTGCGCGGTGTGGTTGGAAGCATGGAAATCGACGATATTCTAACGACAGGCCGCGCCAAGGTTCAGGATGACACTCGCATCCATCTTCAGGCATTGATGGATCTCTATCAGACCGGTTTGATGATCACTGCGGTGAAGTTGCAGGCAGTCGATCCGCCGGAGCAGGTACAGGCGGCATTTAAAGACGTCGTCAGCGCTAAGGAAGACCGTGAACGCATTATCAACGAAGCGCAATCTTATAAGGAGGACTTGTTGCCGAAAGCACGCGGTGAAGCAGAACAGATGCTGCGCAGTGCAGAAGCCTATAGAGAGACGCGCGTGCGTCAATCCCAGGGTGATGCAGCTCGCTTTGAGTCCATGCTGGCAGAATACAGATTAGCCAAGAATATCACACGCCAGCGCCTTTATCTGGAGACCGTTCAGGAGATGCTGTCGAAGGTTCAGAAGATTGTCGTTTCGCGAGATGTGGCGGGGAAAACACTTCCACTCCTGCCGCTGGGGAATTTAGGCGATTCACTACCTTTGTCTTCTAACCAGGAAGGAGGCGGCAAATGAAACGCAGCCAGATTACCTATGGGATCATAGCCCTGATAGCCTTCATCCTACTGACAAACGCTTTTTACACCGTTGATGAAACCGAACAGGTTATCGTCATTCAATTGGGCACATTTATCCGGTCGGTACAGGAACCGGGATTACATATGAAAGTGCCCTTCATACAGTCAATCACCTCTTATGATAAGCGATTGTTACGGTACGACGCGCCTCCGGCAGAATTTCTTACCAAAGACAAAAAAGCGCTGGTCGTTGACGCTTATTCGCGGTTTCGCATCGTAAATCCACGGTTGTTCTACGAAACATTGCGTGATATGCCTCGTGCGAGCGCTCGGTTGGACGCCATCATTTCGTCAGGATTACGGGAGGCGGTGGCTTCTCATAACCAATCTGACATCATCTCCGAAAAGCGTGAACCGATCATGGAGAAGGTTCATGATGTCACCAATAAGAAAGGTGAGGAATTCGGGATCGAAATCGTCGATGTGCGTATAAAACGTACTGACTTTCCGCCGGAAATCGCAGAGAGTATTTATGCACGCATGAGAGCTGAACGTCATCGAATTGCCAAGCGGTATCGATCTGAAGGAGCCGAAGAACAACTCAAGATTAAGGCTGAAACCGACAAAGAAAAATCGATCATCCTGGCTGAAGCGAAGCGTCAATCCGAAATCATCCGCGGCGAAGGCGATGCGGAGTCAATTAAGATATACGCCCGAGCTTTGAACAAAGACACGGAGTTCTACACCTTTCTCCGCAGTCTCGAAGTCTACCAGAATTCGCTGGATGAAGGATCGACTTTGATCCTTACAACAGATTCCCCGCTCTTTAAGTATTTAGAAGGGCCGGGGACCAGCCGATAGCTTGGACGAATCAGTAATGAAGGGACGGATTTCTAAACCGTCCCTTTTTTTTTATTCTCCCGGGCTGCCCGCAGGTATAAAACCTACGGCTACTTTTGTGGATTCGGAGGTCAGACATTCTTGTCTGACATTTTGAGTTGTGTCAGGTCTTGCAGATCGGCTTTAGCAATGCCCAGCCCTGAAGGGCGTGGGCTACGCGCGGTACAACCCGCCTGAGGCGGGTAAACCCCTCTGAAGAGGGCTCAATACCCGGCCACTGACGGGTCATTCCTGCGGACGCAGTGGCATAGCCATTCCTATGGAAGAATCCAGAGAAGTTGATAGAACAGTGTCATTGCGAGGAAAAGCACTGATGAAATCAGTGCGATCCGAAGCAATCTCATTCAATAAAAGAGCAGACATTGCGAGGAATTCCGATGACTTTGTCAGCGGATGACGAAGCAATCTTCGCGGCCTATGCCGAAAGCCAGTTAGCGGAAACTCCAACACAAAACATGCTTCGTTCCCATTGAAATGAAAACAGAAGCATGCCACCCGCCGGAGGAGTTGCTTCCTGGCGGTCGTTCGCCTTCTGAAGGTAACTTCTGATGGCACAGGGAATAATCTCAACCACGGATTACGAGGATTAGATGGATTGGATGGCACTCGCCGAGCGGAGGAGCACCTGTGTAAATCGCCTGAAAGTCTATAACTTATCTATGGCAGCTTCCATAGTTTGTTTAATTATTTTCTTCTTAATCTCTGGATCTTCTTTTTGGATGTATTCTACTGATGAAAGATCGTCACCTCGTTTTCGGTTTTGTCTTGGTTCAAGTGCTTCTATTAAAATTGCCTCTAAGGCAGGTAGTAATTTGGAAGATTGAAAAGATTCTTGTAATGTACCCAATGTTCCCTTATCAGAGACCGGAAGTACTCCGAACCACGAAAATCTATCCCACCTCGATGAAAGTCTATCGAGTGTATGCTCGTACAGTCTTTTCCCAAACGGACGCTCAGTTGCGCGTCCAACGTAAATGATTCCACGTCCGTCGTAAAGAAGATAAATCCCAATTTGTTTGGAAAAATCTACTGGATCTGCCCCGATTTGTTGCGTTCCCAATAGCTTAGGACTACTAATCCAATTTATCGCTTCACGCCGCCAAAACATTCCGAACGAACTTATAATGTCATATTGTACCTCCTCAGTCCCAAGTTCATTATCGATTGTGGCAAGTTCTGGTGATTTCGTAATCCCCGCTTTTAATTTCCATATGTAGAGTCCTCTACCAACTTTTTGCCAAGGGCATTTTCCCGCTTCATTATTAATTGTTGTTGAAAGAAAAGAACTAACAGTCGCTGCAGGGGTGGCACCGAGGTTTGTTCTCAAACCATCTTCAATTATTTTGTCGGCAATGTCTTTGTAATGCATTGCACCTGGTGCTTCACCAAGCACTTTTTCAATAGCTTTTCGCCATGGGATTTCTCTGGGCATGGGGCTTCCATTTCTTATTACTAATGTTTACTTCCTCCAATATACACCCCCATCCCCCAAATGTCAAGCAAAAATATCACGTTCCACGATTTGGAACGGGGTTTGGCTATTATCGGAACGGGATCGGGGCGACCCCGTATATGAAATTCATGTAAGAACACGGGGGGGCCGGTCACGTAAACCATGCTAACTCAGTTTCTGCTTGATTTAGTGCTGCTTATGCGTTATTTTGAAGGAAATCCAATCTGGGAATGTGCATGAATTCCAAGCATAAGCGGTACGACGAACGAGATAACATTTTCTCCAGACGAGATTTAGTTCCCGGATCAGATGCATTTGACGCCTTCTACGAATCACACCCGGAATTAAAAGAGCTGGATGATGAGTGGCGGAAACGACCCGAATTCGGATCGGGAATTCACGCAGTTGACATGGGACTATTCACATCCCCTGCTGACATCATGTGGGAACTGGGACGCCCTGACGTTATTGATGGTTCGCCTGCAACAGCAAAGCAAAAGCTCTCCCCGCAAAGAGCCGCGCTGAAGGTGAAGACCTTTGCCAGCCGCCTGGGCGCAGACTTGAGCGGGATCAGTCCACTGAAGCAGGATTTTGTTTACTCGCACCGGGGCAGAATAAAATACGCTGAGGAGCCCTGGGGATCCTCTATCGAATGCCAGCACGCATTTGCCATCAGCCTGGGTTTTAGAGAAGATATTCAACTGATTAAAACGGCTCCATTCCCGGGTGAACTTTTTGAGTCCGCCCTGGTGTATTATCGTTCGGCTGCGGCGGCTGTGGTTTTGGCTAATTATATTCGTTCGCTGGGTTATGCGGCGCGCGCCCACCATTTTCGGAATTACCAGGTACTTTCCGTTCCTCTGGCGGTAGAAGCAGGTCTGGGGGAACTGGCGCGTTGTGGATTTCTGTTAACGAAGGAGTACGGTAACTGCCTGCGGCTTTCCACGGTCACGACAGATCTTCCTTTGCAGATCGACCACCCTATCGACATTGGAGTACAGGATTTCTGTGACCGGTGTAAGCTCTGCGCGGATGCCTGCCCATCCGGGGCGATCCCTCAAGGCAGGAAATTTGATACCCGCGATGTTATGAAATGGCAGATGGATGATGTTAAATGTTATTCTTACTGGTCTAAGGCGGGCACTGATTGCGGTATGTGCATCGCTTCCTGCCCCTGGTCGCAGCCGGACGTCTGGTACCATAATATCGCCGCTGACTGGGCATCGAAATCAAAATTAGCGCGGATTCTCTTATTGTGGCTCTACCCCATTGTTTACGGGCCCTATAAGCCAAAAATCTCGCCCGATTGGATCGAGCCGAGGCAGCGATAGTTGGTGTAATAAAGAAGCTGTCTTTAAAGTTGTATAAGTCATTGCCCCGAATTGATACGTTCGGGGCGAGACCCAATTCATCGAGTTGAGACAATCTCGTAATATATTGATAATAATGAGATTGCTTCGTTACTTTGTTCCTCGCAATGACTGCCTTCTGGCTATTATGGCAGACGAAAGTGATTTCAAGTATGCAATTCGGTTAGTAAATTATTATATTTGACCGCAACGCGGTTTATCCACCTGGAACCGCTATAGCCTTCAGAGCATACTAAACTCAGGAGTACTTGATCGATGACCGCAAAACTGATTGATGGCAACGCAATCGCCGCCGAAATCCGCGAAGAGATTTCGGCAAAGACCAGAATATTGCAAGAAAAGGGCATAATTCCGGGTTTAGGAGTTATTCTGGTTGGCGACGATCCAGCATCGCAGACGTATGTCAGGATGAAGGGGAAAGCCTGCCAAAAGATCGGACTTCATTCGGTGACTCAAAAGCTTTCATCTGATATAACTCAGAAAGAGTTGATGGATTGGGTCGATAAATTCAATTCAGATCCGAAGATTCATGGCTTTCTGGTACAGCTGCCTTTACCGGGTCATCTTGATGAGGGTGCGGTCATTGAGTCGATAAATCCTGACAAGGACGTCGACTGTTTTCATCCTATCAACGTCGGGAAGATGACCATAGGTGAAGAGGTTTTCGCTCCCTGCACTCCCGCGGGCATCATTGAATTGTTGATGCGCAGCGGGAATGATCCCAGCGGCAAACATGCGGTGATCGTGGGGAGAAGCAACATCGTGGGAAAACCGTTATCGCTTCTGCTGTCGCGGAAGGGGGCAGGCGGCAATGCCACCGTTACGATCTGTCACAGCCG
>JAHJDJ010000306.1 GCA_018812585.1 bacterium | reverse complement strand
TCCACATAGAAAACATTGAGTTAACTTGAGGGTTTTGAATTCAACTATACTTTCAACCAAAGAGTCTAACTTATTAATCTCGTTGTTATTGTTGGTTCCTCTATTAGCCATTTCCTATCAATCTTGTTGATTTGCTGAAGTTCCTCTAATCGCGGTCAAAATGCGGCACCTCCGATGGAGTTTCAAAGAGGATTTCCAGGATGCCACCGAACTTACCGTCCCGGAACCAGGGGGTCTGGTAAACCATCTTTTTTCGGCCGTTTTTGGTGATGCTGTAGATGTAGGGCTGGTGGTCTTCGTACATCTTTGAGATGATCTCCTGCGCTTTCTGCGGGTGGCAGTCCTGGATGTTGCTGCTGATCAGGTCGCGTCCGCCATCCTTCTGGAACATCTCTGCTGCCGCGTCGTTCATCTCCACGATGATCTTGTTTTCGTCGCAAATCGTGACCGCTGCCGGGCAGCCCTTGATCCAATCGCCGTAGTTGTAGTTCATGATGGGTTTTGGGTTTTAGGTAATGGGTTTTGTGATAAACCGGGACATCCCCGACTGCGTCGAGCGGCTGCGCCGAAGCTGTCCCGGCCACCCACGTTTATCGTTGTTAGCATAAAATAGGAAAAAAGGACGGGATTGTCAAGGGGAAAGTGGGGGAAAGGTGAGATTTTCTAAATCACAAATTACAGGGATTTCTGGATAAAGCCACATGAATGGGGCTCACTGCGAAGCTGATAAAACGCGGTAATTGCGGGGCGAATGGCTTGCTATTCCCGCTTGGTTTTCGTAAATGCCGCCACACCGATGGGAATCGGCCAGACCAGCACGAGGGCGATTTTCCCTGCAGCGCTGGGGCAGAAATGGAAGCTGATCCCGATGAAAAGCGTTGCCAAGATGGCAATGCGCCATTTGGTCGCTAAGGTCAACCCTTCCCCGGATTCCCAGTCCCGTAATGTCTTCCCGAACCAGCGATTATGGCGCAGCCAGGCGTGAGAACGGGGACTGCTGCGCGCTAAAAAATAGGCTGCCAGCAGAATAAACGGCGTCGTTGGCAGAACCGGCAGGAAAACGCCGATCAAACCCAGCGCGACGCAGAGAAAGCCTAAGCCCAACAAAACTGTTCGGGTGAAAGTTTGCATGGATACTCCACCCCGCGCCCTGAAGAACGGGGCTGTAGAATTTTCAACAAACCACTATAAATGGGGCTAATACATCATACTCTATAACACAAGGGGCGAGAATCAACTCGCCCCTGTTTTTTTTACGAAATCAGATAGAATTCGTGGTTATTTCTTGTTCTGTGCATCGACGACGGCCAGAGCGGCGATATTGACGATGTCTATAACGGAACAGCCGCGTTGCAGCACATGGACGGCTTTGTTGATACCCATCAGAATGGGGCCGATGGCTACAGCGTCGGACAATTTGCCGACCAGTTTGTAGGCGATATTTCCAGACTGCATATCCGGGAAGATCAAAACATTGGCTGTACCATCCAGTTCGCAGAACGGGTAGGTTTCGGACTGGATCTTAGCGTCAACTGCAGTGTCAGCCTGCATTTCGCCATCGACAACCAGATCGGGACGCTGCTCTTTAACCAGCTCGACTGCTTTGCGCATCTTGATCGATTCGGGATGATTGACACTGCCGAAATTCGAGAAGGAGAGCATGGCGATTTTGGGATCGATATCCAGCGATTTTGCCAGGTCAGCAGCGCTGATAGCGATTTCCGCCAGATCTTCAGGTGAGTTTGCATCGATGTTGACAGTGGTGTCGGCGAAGAACAGCATCCGGTCCTCGAAGACCATCATATAGAGGCCGCTGCACAGGTTGGTTTCGGGACGAGTCTTGACAATCTGCAGTGCAGGACGGATGGTTTCTGGGTAATTCTGCGTCAGACCGGCGACCAGACAATCCACGTCACCCATCTGTACCATCATGGTGCCGAAGTAGTTGCGGTCGCGCAAGGTTCGGCGTGCACTGATCTCAGTAACACCATGACGATGCCGCAGCTTATGGAATTCATCCTCATACCCTTCGCGCTTTTCGGAGGTCATCGGATCGACGATTTCAGCGCCGGTCAGATCCAGACCCAACTGTTTGATCTGAGCATTGATCTTTTCAGCATCTCCTAACAGCACAGGAGTCCCGATCTTTTCACTTAGGATGATCTGGGCCGCGCGCAGAATGCTGGCTTCCGAGCCTTCCGGGAAGACGATTTTCTTGGGATTAGCCTGAGCCTTATGAATGACGCGGCGCATCACCGTATGCGAGGGGCCGAAGTAACCTTCCAACCGATCGCGGTATTTACCCCAATCTTCGATGGGATGCAGGGCGACGCCGGTTTCGCAGGCGGCTTTAGCGACAGCGGGAGCTTCCCACAGCAGCACGCGCGGATCGAACGGCTTGGGAATGATGTATTCCGGGCCGTATGTGAACTTGGATACACCGTAAGCACGGCAGACGCTGTCGGGCACGTCTTCTTTAGCCAGGTCGGCTAAGGCACGAGCGGCTGCGACCTTCATCTCTTCGTTGATGGCAGTGGCGCGTACGTCCAGAGCGCCGCGGAAGATGAAAGGAAAACCCAGCACGTTGTTGACCTGGTTGGGATAATCCGAACGGCCGGTTGCCATGATGACGTCTTTACGGGCTTCGATGGCGTCGGGATAAGTGATTTCAGGATCGGGATTGGCCATGGCGAAAATGATGGGATCCTTGGCCATCGACTTGACCATATCCTTGGTCACGGTATCTTTGACGGACACGCCGCAGAAAACGTCAGCTTCACGCATGGCGTCTCCCAGAGTGCGGCAGTTGGTCTTGACGGCGAAGCGGGCTTTGTACTTGTTGTATTTGGGATGTGACGGGTCGACGTCTTCACGGCCTTCGTAAATCACGCCCTTGGAATCGCAAAGCAGCATATTGGCACGATCGACGCCGAGTTGAACGTAGAATTCTGCGCAGGCGATACCGGCAGCGCCGGCGCCGTTATAAACCACGCGCACTTTGCTTAGGTCTTTCTTCACCAATTCGCAGGCGTTCACCAGGGCGGCGCCTGAAATAATGGCGGTGCCGTGCTGATCATCGTGGAAGACCGGGATGTTCATGGTCGCTTTTAAGGTCTCTTCGATATAGAAGCAGTCCGGCGCGGCGATGTCTTCTAAGTTGATGCCTCCGAAGGTCGGTTCCAGCAACTGGCAGGTGCGGATGATTTCGTCGGCATTCAGCGTGTCCAGCTCGATGTCGAAGACGTCAACGCCGGCGAACCTCTTAAAGAGGACGCCTTTGCCTTCCATGACCGGCTTGCCGGCCAACGCGCCGATATTGCCCAGACCTAAAACTGCCGTGCCATTGGTGACGACGGCGACCAGATTTCCTTTGGCGGTGTACTTATATGCATCCTCCGGATTGGCGTGAATTTCCATGCACGGATCCGCCACTCCGGGGGTGTAGGCCAGGGAGAGGTCACGCTGGGTCAGACACGGTTTGGTGGACGTGACTTCGATTTTGCCCGGTTTGCCCAACGAATGATAATCGAGGGCGTCTTGCTTACTTATCATAATATCTCCAGTTTGAGAGATGAAAGTGAGTAACAGTTATCAAGATTGAGAGAATAATATACACAACTGATTTCTGGAATTCAATCGAATTGTACGGTTTTTGGGTTTGACTATTCTATGTAGGGTAGACTAAGTGATCCCGACTGGTCGGGAGGAACGCAGTCTACCAATAAAAGAAGGTGGACTGCGCTTCATTTCACTTCGCTTATTCCACCCTACGTTTGTTGGAATTGAATTGTAGGTTTTTTAGGTTTGAGGAGGAATCCAGCGAGTGCGAGGCGATCTCACGACCACGTATTTATCGTCAATTGTAGTGTTTCCAAAAAAATACTTGACTTATTAAAAAATATTTCGTATATTAGTAAAATCTGAATTCGATTCAGATCTGAAATATGTGGCGGTTCGCTGGCTGTGCTCTGGGTGTAGCCGCCTTGTCGGGAAGAGTAAATCCAAGGCACAATCGGATTCATCCATTGGAAAGATGTGCCAGGTTGTGCCTTTTTATTTGTTATTAGATCATAGAAGGAGTCGAAAATGAAGAACTATTATGTAAAAAGTTTTGTCGTAGTGTTTGCATTTATAATGCTGAAATGTGCGGCTGCGTTCGCCCAACCACCGGATACGCTGTGGACGCAGGTCTATGGCGGCAGCGGTGCTGAAACCTGCTTTTCCGTTCAACAGTCTGCAGACGGCGGCTACGCCCTGGGGGGATATACCAGTTCCTTCGGTGCAGGCATGAGCGATATATACTTGGTGAAGACAGATTCTCTGGGCATAATGGAATGGGATCAGACCTTTGGAGGCTGGCATTGGGAACAATGCTATTCTGTACAGCAGACCAACGATGGCGGTTATATCCTTGGAGGATATTCCTGGTCCTTCGGTGGACTTGATCCGGATTTCTATCTTGTGAAGACTGATTCTCTTGGTAATCAGGAATGGGATCAGACCTTTGGTGGTGAAAATCAGGAAGTGTGCTACTCCGTGCAGCAGACAGCTGATGGCGGCTACATTCTGGGGGGTAAGAGTTCCCCACCCGGCCCTTACAATATTT
>JAHJDJ010000305.1 GCA_018812585.1 bacterium | reverse complement strand
CGCATGGAAGCAGGCGAGTTCATCGGATCTGGCAAGATGGTGCTACTCAAGTAATGCAATCCGCCAGCCCACCTGAGGCGGGTAAAAGGCGGACAAGAATGTAAAAATACCAATTTAAAATTCAAAATCAAAGCGGCTCGGGTGAGCCGCTTTATTTATTGTAAACAAAACAAGTATAAAATTTCTTCACTCTGGACTAAATTTCATTTGCATCCGGTCGAAAAAGGATATATCTTATTTCTACGAAGGCATTGTATCACCTCGGAGAGTGACGGATTAACAGTTCTTCCAGTGAGGCGGATTAATAATGAATAGGATAATGCCAACAGTTTTATGGGGATTAATCACAGCATCATCTATCATCGCTTCTGCGGGAGCATCAGGCACGCGATTTACCGAAACCACGATACCGTTGGAAAACTCGACCATCTCGATTACTCTCGGAACTGAGCAGTCAATCCGCGGTGAGATCGCACCTTTCTATGAGATCTACCGAGATGGAATTTTGCTGAGGAAGAAGTATACTTCCTACACTATAGGTTTGCGGTATAGCCAATTTGATCCATTGCAGGCTTTGCCCACCCTTGACCCGCAGCTTACTTCTGGTGAAGATACGCATCTCTTCATCGTACAGTTCTTCACTCAGCCTTTGGGGGAGTATCAGCGAGACATTGCCCGCCTGGGAGGAGTAATACACCACTATGTTGCCCAGCATGCATACTTGGTAGAGATGAGTCCTGAAATTCATAAAAACATCGAGCTGCTGCCCTACGTACGCTGGATAGGCGCGTTCCACCCAGCTTACCGATTGGAAGAATATCTGGTTGATAATCTTGAGTACGCCTGGTCGGTTTACCCATCCCTGCACTACAACATTCAGGTTCATTCACCTGAACAGAAGCGAATAGTCGCCAGTCGCATCGCAGGCCTGGGCGGGATCGTTGAGAATGGAGACGCTGGTAAGCTGTTGGTGGAAGCAACCTTAGATCCTGACCAACTCTTCCAGGTAGCACGCTTCGACGAGGTTTTATTCATCGATCGTTGGGGTCCGTATGAAGCGGACATGAACATAGCACGCGAGATAGGCGGCGCCAATTACATCGAAACGGTTGCAGGGTATGATGGATCTGGAGTACGCGGCGAAGTCTTCGATCTCGGATTTAACGTCAATCACGTGGACTTCCAGTCTCGTCCCCTTATCGAACACGGTGGAGCGGTAGGATCCTCCTCACACGGCGCTTCAACCTCAGGTATCTGTTTTGGTGATGGCACTGGGGAGTTGCAAGCCAGGGGGATGCTGCCAGAGGGTCAGGGAATAGTAGCTGACATGAGTATGGTGGGACTGACAGGCGCGAATCGATATACTCATTCGGGTGAATTACTTTATCCGCCTTACGAAGCGGTGTTTCAGACTGCGAGTGTGGGCAGTCCCCGAACCACCCAATACACGACTATTTCGGCGGAAGCAGATGCTTATTGCTTTGACTTCGATCTGGTACACTGCCAATCACATGGAAACGCCGGAGATACCAATGCACGGCCGCAATCCTGGGCCAAGAATATAATTTCCGGCAGCGGCATTTATCATAACAACACCTTAGACCGATCAGATGATTACTGGGGATATGGCGCAAGTATCGGCCCGGCAACAGACGGTCGGATCAAACCCAATTTTATCCACTTCTACGATAATATATGGACCACTTCTTCGCCAGATCCCACGTCTTATACTACCATCTTTGGCGGAGCGAGTGGGGCTACAGCCATCATTGCAGGGCACGTTGGCTTATTCTTTGAAATGTGGAATGATGGCATTTTCGGAAACGATGTAAATCCTTCAGGATCCGTCTTTGAAAATCGCTCACATGCTGCCACAGCGCGCGCCATGATTATCGCCTCTTCATATCAATACGATTTTACTGGACCCACTCATGATCTAACCAGGCTGCACCAGGGATGGGGCATGCCGGACCTGCAGCGGTTGTACGATAATCGAAATAAAATCTATGTCATCGATGAAACTGAGGTACTGCTGCCTTTCGAGGTTGCCACGCACATAATTTCGGTCGATCCTTTAGAGCCAGAATTGAAAATTGTGATGGTGTATGCAGATCCGCCGGGGAATCCAGCCATGCAGACTCAGCATCGCATCAATGACCTGACATTAAAGGTAACATCACCGACCAATGAGGTCTACTGGGGTAACAATGGATTATATGAAGATCCTTACTCTATGCTGGGGGGGAGTGCAGACGATAAGAACACGGAAGAATGCGTCTTCATTGAGGCGCCTCAGACTGGACAATGGACTATAGAAATATCTGCGGACGAAATCATCGAGGATGGACATCTAGAAACAACGGTTCTCGATGCAGATTATGCTCTTGTGGCTCTGGGAGTCGCTCTCAGTACTTCGCCCGATCTAATAATCGATTTAACCTATCAGTCTGGATCACCCATTCCTCCAGAAGGCGGTAATCTTTTTTTTCATATTTATGCAGAAAACCAGGGTATGAGCGCGCTGGACTTCGACGCCTGGCTGGCTGTCGAATACGAAGGTGGGCTACCGACAACACTGGTGCAACGATACTTGTCCAACTTCCAACCAGGCTGGACGATCAATCGACCGAATTTCTTCATACCTATCCCCTCTGGTTACGCGGCTGGTAACTATGAGATGTTTGGACGTTTAGGCGATTATCCTGAGCATGTTTGGGTAGAAGATGGTTTCCCATTTTCAAAAAGCGGCGGGAACGCGCTGGCTGGCTTCGTACCCTTTGTGCTGGATGGTGTGTCCAATCCCTTTAATGTTATAGAAAGTAGCGATCAAATCATCCAGCTTGCAGATTTCAAAGTTCTGGGTGCCTACCCCAACCCCTTCAACCCCACCACCACGATTACCTTCGATCTGCCAGTGGCATCCACCGTAACACTGAACGTCTTCGACATTAACGGGCGCAATGTAGGGGCGAGGAATGCCTCGCACACATCGGGGTCAAGGGCTACCATAGGCACAGGGACCCCGACTACCGGATTCTACTCGGCCGGTTCGCATGCAATCAAATTCGATGGAACGGGATTGGCTTCGGGAGTGTATTTGTACCGCTTGACAGCAGGAGAGTTTACGGGTATGGGTAAGATGGTTTTGCTCAAGTAAAGCAATCCGCCAGCCCGCCTGAGGCGGGTAAAAGGCGGACAAGAATGTAAAAATACCAAGTTAAAATTCAAAATTAAAAAACGGGGCTGTCACAAAAGCGCATGAGACAGCCCCGCTTTTTCTCTGCTTACTGGCTGAAAGTCTTCAATGTACAAAGTGTGTGTTACTGCTTCTATTAAGGTTCAGGAGTCATTAAAGTCGGTTCATACCCGCGATTTTCCCAGAAAATTACCTCGCCGCGGCGCAGGAAAGACAGATCGATAAACTGTGGTATACTGACATTGTTAATGATTAATTCCTTTTCATGCATAAAATCTGCCGCCCGCTGCATGTTCGTGATCTGGTGAGCCGGAAGATTCAGGTTGATATGGCCTTTCAGCATGGCGCGAAAATTAGGCTCCATGATGCCCATCCGCCACACTACCGTGGAGTCAATATCCAATGGCAGGCTCTGCTTTGCCCATCCTACGGCAGCGCCAAAGTTGTGCGCGACAAAGAGGTAGCTTTCCATTAAGGCCGCAATAAATTGTTCAACGATTTCCGGGTGTTGCTGTGAAAATTTGCGGGATACCAGGATCAGCGAAGGTAATTCACCTAACTTGATGTAATGAACCTGCCTTCTAATCTCGTAGGGCACTAACTCCGGTGAACTTGACGCAAAGGCATCGTAATCGCCCCAAACGCCGCGATCTCGTTTTTCGGCAAGCTCTAATAACTTTTCGCTGGTCAAATTGCTGAGACGAACGTCTGTTCCCACGCTGTAATCGGCTTCTTCAAGGGCTTCCAGCAGCATCCTGTGAGCTTGATCACCACTGCTAATGGCAACACGCTTTTCATCAAGCTCTCCGACAGAATTTATCGCAGCGTCAAGCGGTGAATACAGCATCACGCGGTTGTTTACCAATTTTCCAGCAATGAACCAGCCGTCATCTTTGTCCAGAACCTCGATGGCCGTTGTCAGCGGCAGCAAGACGGCGTTCACAGAGGAAGGATCACTCAGCTTTGCAATCGAAGTCGGTGTGATGACAGTATTTACCAGATACTCTTCAGCAGCATCGCTGCGTTTCAGCGCTTCTATGATAGGTAGCTGCAGAATATCTTCTGCTGAATATCCTATTTTAATGGTTCCCAACGGCTGTCGCTTCTCCTTCTTGCATCCCCCCAACATGATTATTATCAGGATCAGGAATAGAGAAACTACCCATTTATGCATCTGCTTCATAATCGTCTGTTTCCTGTTTGTTCGCTGTAGAATATACTGTAATTCACTTAGAAAGTCAAGTATTTATGCGCGTAAGCGAAAGAAGCCTTGCCCAAATCACTTGACTTAGTTCCCTTCGCTGATTAAATTACAATTGTATGTTAACGGGTCAGCATTCTATTGAATTATCAACTAAATAGTCTTAAGGTCTTACGTAACTCCTGTAACATTTGTCGTCTAAATTTCCTGGAGACATTTATGAAAGCGTCAGATCTATTCCTTAAGGCTCTTGAATCAGAGGGTGTCGAGTTCATCTTTGGCGTGCCCGGCGAAGAGAACGCTGATATTATGATATCCCTGCTGGATTCACCGATCCAGTTCATTATGACTCGGCATGAACAGGGCGCCGCATTTATGGCAGATCTCTATGGGCGGCTGACTGGTAAACCCGGTGTCTGTCTGGCTACCTTAGGTCCTGGTGCGACAAATCTCGTAACCGGCGTGGCGAATGCTCACTTTGACCGCTCGCCCTGCCTGGCCATCACCGGTCAGGCGTCAACGGAAAGACTGCATAAAGAGTCTCATCAGAATATGAACGTTATCGATATGTTCAAACCGTTGACCAAATGGACGACAACCATACGCCAGCCCGATAGCATCCCGGAAGTCATTCATAAAGCTTTTCGACTCGCCACAACCGAAAAACCGGGCGCATGTCACATAGAACTCCCCGAAAACATCGCCAAAATGGAGTGTCATCTTAAGCCGATACCTTTAGATGGATATAAATTACGCCGACCAGCTCCTGATTATAAAGCTGTTGACAGGGCAATTGAAATCCTGAGAAACGCTCAGCGACCCATTATTCTGGCGGGCAACGGCTGCATTCGTAAACGCGCTTCGAGACAGCTTAAGCGCTTCGTTGAGCAGACCGGGATCATGGTCGCTCATACGTTTATGGGCAAAGGCGCAGTGGATGATCGTGATCCCCATTCCCTGCTGACCGCGGGATTAAGCGCCCGTGATCACGTATCAGAAGCCTTCGAACAAGCCGATGTGGTCATCACGATTGGGTATGATCTCATCGAATGGCCGCCCGATCGCTGGAATCCTGACGAAGACAAAGCGATTATCCATATTGACTTTGAACCGGCAGAAGTAGACAGTCATTATCACTGCCAGGTTGAAGTGGTTTCAGATATTGCCTCTGCTCTGTGGGAAATAAATGAACACATTGGAGATTCTCTGAAGTTCGACGATCCCTTGCTGCGGCATATCCGAGATCATATTCTGTATGAAATTGGCTTTGACCAGTTTGCTTCTGAAAAGCATGACGATTTTGATGCAGACGCAGCAGCGCCCGCTCATTCAGACGCTTTTCCGATGAAACCCCAACGCATTCTGAGAGAATTACGCTTACTCATGGACGAAGATGACATTCTGATCTCGGACGTTGGAGCTCACAAAATCTGGACTGCGCGGCACTACCTGACCTACCAGCCGAACACTTGCATCATTTCTAACGGATTCTGTTCCATGGCGATTGCTCTTCCGGGAGCGATCACCGCCAAGATGTTGAATCCGCATAAAAGAGTCGTTGGCTTGATGGGTGATGGCGGATTTATGATGAACGTGCAGGAATTAGCAACAGCAGTCGAGCGCCAGATTCCCGCTGTCTACCTGGTCTGGGAAGATGAAGCCTTCAGCTTAATCAAATGGAAGCAGGAGAATGCTTTCGGGAAATCTTCGCATACAACCTTTAAAAACCCTGACATAGTCGGACTGTCCAGAGCATTCGGGGCTCATGCGATACGTGTAAATGCCGCGGCAGAGTTCGGTCCCGCCATGCAAGAGGCTTTTTCAATCGAGAAGAAACCGACTGTCGTGGTCGTTAAAGTCGACGATACAGAAAACAAGAAATTGACGGACCGTCTGGGCCGATTAATCGCACATTAAAACCATCAGCGGAGGTTCCGATGTTAAGGGAACAGTACCCCTATTATCTTGCTAACGCGCCGCAACAACCGAACGCAGATCTGGAAGTAAAGAATAAATACAGTGGTGAGGTTGCTTCAAGAGTCGCGCTTGCCGATCCTGAAGCCATCAACAGTGGCATTGAATGGGCAGTGAAAGCCGCTGAATCGATGCGTAAGATGCCCTCCTATCAGCGGGCAGACGTCCTGCACCACTGCGTCAAGCGATTTCGTGAGCGCTACGATGAGCTGGCCTATTCTCTCTGCATCGAAGCTGGAAAACCGATCCGCGATGCCAGAGGCGAAGTAACGCGGCTGATCGACACCTTCAATATCGCCGCGGAAGAAGCCGTTCGCTGGACAGGGGAGTATCTTCCCCTGGATATTTCTGCCCGAGCCGAAGGCTATGAATCGATTTGGAAACGAGTGCCTATCGGCCCCTGCTCCTTCATCAGCCCGTTCAACTTCCCCCTGAATCTGGCCGCTCATAAGATCGCTCCAGCTATCGCAGTAGGTTGCCCGTTTATCCTGAAACCCGCTTCATGGACGCCCATTGGCGCTTTAATTATCGGCGAAATCCTGGCAGAAACGGATCTGCCTAAAGGAGCGTTCAGCATCCTGCCCGCCAAGCGAACCGGCGCTGACCTGTTTACAACCGATGATCGGCTGAAACTGCTATCCTTTACCGGTTCTCCTGAAATCGGCTGGGAACTGAAAGCCAAGGCCGGCAAGAAGAAGGTCGTTCTCGAATTGGGCGGTAACGCCGGCTGCATCGTCGATAAAGACGCGGATCTGGATTTCGCTGCCGATCGCATTACCATCGGGGCCTTCTACCAGTCCGGGCAGTCCTGCATCAGTGTGCAGCGAGTGCTGGCTCATGAATCCATCTACGACCAACTGATCCCCAAACTGATCGAAAAGGTTTCGTCCTGGAAAGCGGGCGATCCGCTGCATGAATCTGTATCGCTGGGACCGATGATCAGCCTGAATGACGCTAAGCGCATGGAAGAGTGGACAGATGAAGCGGTGCAGAACGGAGCTAACCTACTCTGCGGCGGCAGGCGCGATGGGGTCTTTTTCGATGCAACCTGGCTGGAAAATGTAGATCTCCATGACAAAGTCAACGCTCGTGAAGTCTTCGGGCCTATCGCCACGATCAAGCCTTATGCCGACTTCAAGGCGGCTGTATCTGAAATTAATGACAGCGACTTTGGCTTGCAGGCGGGCATTTTCACGAAGAATATGGATCACGCCTGGTACGCCTGGAACGAACTGGAAGTCGGAGGCGTGGTGATCAACGATGTGCCATCATTGCGTGTGGATAATATGCCGTATGGCGGCGTCAAGGATTCTGGACTGGGCCGGGAGGGCGTTAAGTTCGCCATGGAAGATATGACCGAGATCCGCCTGATGGTGTTGAATAAGATCGGGCGATTGTAAGCAGTCAGCCATCAGCAGTCAGTTATCAGCAAAAACGCCCCGATTTTTGGGGGCGTTTGTTGTTATAATAGGGTAACGCAGTCATTGCGAGCGGAATCAGCCATATGGCTGATGTAGTGCGGCAATCTTCGCGACCGTTGCCTATTGCTAATTACGCGAATACAGTCAGTGCCTAAGGCATTGTCATGCCGGACTACGCCTGTGCCTTCTATGAAAAAGGGTGGTTCCCTCCCGAAAGACAAAAGAGTTATTTTCTCAGCCTTCTATTGGTGCCCTTTGTCCGACACACATCCTAAACTTGGATACCGAGTCCCTTAACCTATGGGTGGGATGCCTCGCACGACCTAGCGGCGAGCATCAAGGCACAGAGAAGGCGACTCGTTCCGATTTCGATAGTAAGGTCGCTGTTCTTTCAAAATATGATAGGCCACCGTCAGTAAACGGCGTGCGGTGTTCATTCTGGCCGCATACGTTCCTTTGCGCCGCTTCATTTTCTGGTGCAGCATCCTCAGTTCAGCATCTTTGGTCACCGCCGGGCTGACCGCTTCGATCATAGCCCAGCGTAGCCATCGATTTCCTTGTTTGTCTATGCGTCCTGTCCAGCGCTTATTGCCAGACTGGTGGATGCGGGGTGTCAGACCGGCGTAACTGCACAATTTGCCAGCGTCCTTAAAGCGTGTAATCCCATCGATTTCCACGCTGACTAAGGTGGCCAGGAATTTGCCCAATCCCGGCATCGTTTCCAGCAGTTGGGCATTCTGGTTTTCGCTGAAGAGCTGCTCGACCCGTTTAGTGCTGCTTTTCAAGTGATCGCTTAACTGGTCG
>JAHJDJ010000304.1 GCA_018812585.1 bacterium | reverse complement strand
TCTGGCAGTCGAAGCGCTGGGGCGATCCAACGTTCTGGGAGTCTGCTTACCGCATCAGCAGAGCAGCCCTGCGAGCTTGAATGACGCCCAAACTGTGGCGCAAGCTCTGCAAATCACTACCGGGCAGATTGACATCACGCCGTTCGTTTCCTCCTTTCAGGAGACATTTCCCGATATGACGCTCCTGCAACTGGGAAACGTCATGGCGCGCTGCAGAATGATCTCCTTATACCAGATTTCCGCAGACGAAGGTGCGCTGGTTTTGGGGACGTCCAATAAATCTGAAATTCTGCTGGGTTACGGAACTCTGCACGGAGATCTGGCTGCAGCTTTTATGCCGCTGGGCGATCTCTACAAAACCCAGGTGCGCCAGTTGGCTGAACATTTGGCAGTTCCAGAAGCAATTCTCACTAAACCTCCCAGCGCCGATCTCTGGGAAGGGCAGAGCGATGAGGATGAGATGGGTTTAACCTATGCTGAGGCGGACCGCTTCTTTATTCGCTGGATGGATGGCCGCTGCACTCGCGAGGAGCTGATCGAGGAGGGATTCTCACCGGAATTTACCGATAAGGTCATGCGGCGGGTTCAAGCGCAGCAGTTCAAGCGGACTTTACCGCCAGTCCCCGATATCTCCAAACTTACTACAGCGCGGGATTGGCAGAAATGAGTTCAGGCGAAACAGGTAAGCTCTACATCGTTCCCACGCCGATCGGGAACCTCGAGGATATAACCTACCGCGCCGTCCGTATTCTCAATGAGGTCGATCTGGTATTGTGCGAAGATACCCGCAAAACCTCGATTCTGTTTAAGAAATATGGCATCGAGTCCCGGCGAGACAGCTTTCACGAACACAACAAATTTCGCCGCACACCTGCCATCATCGAACAACTGCAAGCTGGCCGTCAGATCGCGTTAATCTCAGAAGCCGGCACTCCCGGCGTCAGTGATCCCGGGTTTTACCTCGTGCGTGAAGCGGTCAGAGAGCATATCCTTGTCGAAGTCCTTCCCGGCGCTTGCGCGGCAATCGTCGCACTGGTGGGATCGGCTTTGCCCACCGACCGGTTCACATTCGAAGGATTCCTGCCGCCGAAAAAAGGCCGCAAGATCCGGCTTGAGGCGTTAAAGGACGAATCCCGCACACTGATATTCTACGAAAGTCCGCACCGCATCGAGCGGACGATCACTGACCTTCTGGAAACGTTCGGTGACCGCCCGGCGGCGTGGGGGAGAGAGCTGACCAAACTCCACGAAGACTATCAACGAGGCTTGTTATCTGACCTGCTGAAAACCTTTGAAACGACACCTCCCCGTGGAGAGTATACCCTCGTGGTAGGAGGGAAAGGTAAAAAACAATTGTAGGTTGGATTCTATTCCTGAATGCAGAATCCGACGGAAGTGCAAGAAACGAGGATCATTGCGAGCGAAATCCCGAAAAATCGGGATGTAGCGAAGCAATCTTCGCGACCTATCGAGAGCATCAAATTTGCAGCCTGGAATTTCACTTGTCAGCCTCGGGCTGATTCCCAGGGAAACATAGATTAACAGAAATTTCCCATGTTCCCAGACCTTTTGCATATCGGCCCCTTTCAGATCCATGCCTATGGCTTCATGATGACGCTGGCGTTTATAGCGGCCATTCTGATATCGGTCTATCGCGCCAAAAAGGTCGGCCTCGATCCTGGGCTGATCTGGGATGTATCGCTGGTCATCATGCTCTCCTCGCTGGTGGGCAGCCGTCTGACTTATGTCTTTACCCATATCGATGAATTCCGCCACAACTGGTTCTCCATCATCAATCCCATTCAAGCGGACGGGCGTATCGGTATCGCAGGGATGGTACTGCTGGGCGGCGTCGTGCTGGCATCGATTTCCACCGCCGTGTTTGTGCGCCGCAGGAAACTATCGTTCTGGGTGTTCTCCGACATCATTGCGCCTGCTTTGGCGTTAGGCATTGGCATCGGGCGCCTGGGCTGCCTGGCGAACGGCTGCTGTTACGGCGCGCCGACGGATGTCTGGTGCGGCATTGTCTTCCCGGAAGATTCGGTGGCAGGCAGCTACTTCCCGCATACGCACCTTTGGCCCACACAGATTTTCTCGGTGCTCTGGGGCTTGACGCTCTTCGCTGGATTGTGGTTCGCAGAACGCTGGAAGAGTTTCGACGGCTATACCTTCTCGCTGTTCCTCATCTTCTATTCCATTTTCCGCATATTAATCGACACGATTCGCGTCTACGAGGAATCAGACATCCTGATCCACACCGATACCATCCGCATCACCTTCAGTCAGGGAGTGTCCGGAATATTGCTTCTGGTGGGAGTTTATTTCTTTGTGAGGTTGAGGAAGGCAAAATATTCGTAATACACGGTCATTGCGAACGGAATCCCGTTACAACGGGATGAAGTGCGGCAATCTTCGCAACCTATCGCGAATCTTTAACTGCGGATCTTAGGGAAATTGTCTCAACCACGGATTTCACGGATTCCACAGATTTCGCTGATTACGCAGATTAGCGGTTCAGACGAAATGGGAGTTTATTGAAAGGGGATGCTGGTTGCACCCGAATAAATGTCGGGTGCTCATTTTTGGCTCCCAAGTCAATGAATTGACTGAGGTTGTGATAACGCATTGAATTTATTCAATTGGATTTAAAAAAGTAGAGCACCGGACTTTTAATCCGGTGTAAACCAACCAACACATTAAAAGGGGATCGGTATGGAGGATAAGCAAATATCGAAATACGAATTTCAATACTTTACTTCTACTGCTGGAAATGTAAAAATTGAGATGGTAGTGAATCCAAATTGGGATTCACTATGTACTTACAATATTGAAATAACAGATCTCAGTACTCAAGATAATTATGGACATTATCTTTTTCACAATAACGACTATTATCAACAGAGGGGTGCGAATTCACAGAGCGCTGTTTCATATTATCTTAAAGACTTGCTTCTTACCGGTGATTGGAGAAAGCCAATTGCTGACCCAACTGTAAATTGGAGTGATGCTGAGAAAGCTGGGATAGCTTCTGGTTGGGAGAAAATGAAGGAATTAGGTTTCTTTTTAGAGAACGGAGTTCTAGCATTTAATCGAAGTGTTGAAGCTCTTGCTATTGAGAGCGATAGTATTCGGTGGAAAATGCTAGAGGGATTATACCGGCAATCAACTGCTTTTCTTGGGATAAATGACATTGTGAGATTGCTTGGTGGAGATTTGAAAGGTGAATTCGAAAGAGAACTTGACGTTTTGAGAGATTTAGAACTGGTAATTGATGAGATTCGAGGTAGTAAAACTAATGGATGGAGATTAACTGGAAAAGGGCGACAGTATTACGAAGAGAAAGAACTCCCCGCTCACAACCAAGTCTTCGTCATTGCGCCTTGTCGGGAGAAGTGGTTCACAATAAGTATGAAGAAGATGTTGAATAAGATGGGTCTCAGGCACATCGTTCAAGAAGAGAAAGAATCTAAACTGGAAACCATTCGCGAGGATATGCTTGCAAATATTAAAGCGAGTCGATTTATTATAGCCGATATTTCAGGAAGGGGTGAAGTCAGAGACAAAAAAACTGGTGAGCTCATCGAATTTGAAAGGTATAATCCAAATTGTGTCTATGAATTAGGTTATGCTCATGCACTAAATAAGAAAATTATCTGTTCAATTAATAAAGATTTGTGTATTTTAGATAAAAATGGTAATCCGGTTCTTCCTTTTGATTTTGCTGGTGTACGATTTTCATTCTGGTCGAATAAACCAAGCAAGCCAGGCAAGAAAGTGAGCAGATCTGCCTTTGCAAAAGAAATAAAAAAACGTATTCAGGAAGTTCAAGACCAATTCACCCGTGAATATTGGCAAAAAACAACCTAACCATCCATACAAAAAATGCCAAAAAACAACGCAACCAACACCATGGACAAAATCGTCTCGCTGGCTAAGCGGCGAGGCTTCGTGTTTCAATCGTCAGAAATCTACGGCGGATTGAACTCCTGCTGGGATTACGGCCCTCTGGGCGTCGAACTGAAGAACAACATCGAAAAAATGTGGTGGGACGAGATGACCCTGCGCCCCGACATTGTCGGCCTGGACGCCTCGATCCTGATGCATCCGCGTGTCTGGGAAGCCTCCGGGCACGTCGCCTCCTTCACCGATCCCATGATCGACTGCAAGCAGTGCAAGATGCGCTTCAAGGCAGACGACCTGCCGCCCGATAAGCTGGAAGCGAAGCAGTGCCCACACTGCGGCACCAAAGGCTCGCTGACCGACGCCCGCAACTTCAACCTGATGTTCAAGACCTTCATGGGACCCTTGGAAGATGACGCAGCCGTCACCTATCTGCGCCCGGAAACCGCGCAGGGAATCTACGTCAATTACCAGAACGTCGCCACGGTTTCGCGGCTGAAAGTCCCCTTCGGGATTGCTCAGGTGGGGAAGGCTTTCCGCAACGAAATCACGCCGGGGAATTTCATCTTCCGCACCCGAGAGTTCACGCAGATGGAGATGCAGTTTTTCGTCAAACCGGGAGAAGACGAGACCTGGTTTGAATACTGGAAGGAACAACGCTGGAATTTCTACCTGAAGTTAGGCATCAACCCGGACAAACTGCGCTTCTCAGACCACGGCCCAAACGACCTGGCGCACTACGCCAAAGCCGCCACCGACGTCGAATATGAATTCCCTTTCGGCTGGAAAGAGCTGGAAGGTGTGCACAACCGCACCGACTTCGACCTGACGCGGCATCAGGAGTTTTCCGGTAAATCGCTGCTCTACTTTGACGACGCCAATAAAGAGCGTTACCTGCCTTACATCATCGAAACGTCAGCAGGATTGAACCGCACCATGCTGACCGTCATGATCGATGCCTATTGGGAAGACACCGAGCACGACCGCATCGTGCTGAAACTGCACCCCAGATTAGCTCCAGTCAAAGCGGTCATCTGCCCGTTGGTCAAAAAGGACGGCCTGCCCGAAATCGCGCATCAGATCGAGGATGACCTGCGGCCGCATTTTCCCGTCATCTACGACCAGCAATCGTCCATCGGCAAGCGTTACTACCGCCAGGATGAAGCGGGCACGCCCTACGGCATCACCGTCGATCATCAATCGCAGGAGGATAAAACCGTCACCCTGCGAGACCGGGATACGCTGGCGCAGGAGCGCCTCCCCATCACCGCTCTGGTCGATGAGATCAAGAAGCGGATGAATGACGCCTGACAGGCAGCACATACGACTATTAGAAAAGGCGGGAAGCAATTCCCGCCTTTTGTGTTCGTGACTGCATTCAACAAGGGGCTGTAGCCCCTTGCCTCTGGCGATTTTTCGACTTCAGGGGCTGCAGCCCCTTGGGCTCACATAATCTGTTAATCAGATAGACAAGGGGTTACAACCCCTTGTTAAAATTTACCTCTACTTCATCAGCACAATTTTTCCCATCTGGCTTTCAGCGTCGATCTGTACTTGATACAGATACACACCTGATGCCAATCCCGATGCATCGAAGGTAACCTCATGAATCCCCGCATCTCTCCAACCATCGACTAATTCAGCGACCTTCCGCCCTGTAATATCATAAACCGAAAGATTTACATGACTGAATGCAGATAGCTGAATGCTGATAGCTGTTGTCGGGTTGAAGGGGTTGGGGTAAAAACCATCGATCTGATAGCCGTCAGGAAGGAGGTCAGATGACAAGCTGCTTTCAGACACCAGCGGCTCACCATAGTTCTCCCAACTTGCATAAGATGCGCCATCACCCGTAGTCAGTTTTTCAAAGGTGAAATCGCTGGACGTCCAGATCTCATCCGGGTGATTACCCACGAATAGGTGATAGATATAGGTTCCTGCAGGTGCATTTGCCGGAATCACCTGAGATCTATCCCTGTCGATTTGCGCGCCGCCCGGCATGTTCAACGTGGCAGGTCCCAGCAGTGGCCCAAAGGTGCTGCTGTCCGGCAGCATGACCGATATCCAAGCGTCGCAGGTTGCCTGCGAGGTCGATACATTTTCCAGCAGAATATTGAAATCGAAACTGCCGCCCGAAGCCGGAATAAGAATGGGCGGATTTAGTGGTGTCAATGTCGCAGTAATCGTTCCCGGGGTTACATCGATGTAATGTTCGCCGTGATCCATGTAAGCGCCATAATCATCCCAGGCGCGCAGGAAGTAGATCAGATCGCCCTGTTCCGTCAATTGATCGCCGTTAATCGTGCCTTCCCAGGTATTGCCGCCGGTATTCGTCAAAGCAATGACAATGGGGAAGATATCCGTCGTCTTGCGGAAGAACATCTCGACGTTAGCGACGGTATTCGTCTGGTCTTCAACTTCACAGCTTAAGGTCAGCGGTATCCCGGCAGGCCAGGACGAGATCGGATTGTGCGTGATCTGTGGTCCGACGTTTGGCTGCACGTGTACCTGATAGGGGTACTGACCCGGATTGTATTGCGGAGCGTTGACAACATGCAGGTAATTGTCGATGGCCAGAATGTAGAATTCAATGCCTGGATCTTGAACGTACCAATCCTCTAAGGTATAAGTCCATAGACTGTCTGACACATTCACCATCGCGCCATAATTCCAGACCGTAGCACCAATCGAGCGGTGCTTCAGACGTACCAGAGATAATCCATCGTTGTCCGTGATCCAGGCTTTAATCGTCAACGGCGTCGCCGCCGGCTGAGAATTGACCATCAGGGTGTCGGTCACGTACGGCGTCAGAGTGATTCTCGGCGCAAAATCCAATACCCACGGTGAAATATAGCTGGTAGTATCGGAATCGTTGTCACCCAGCCAGTCAGCCCATACTTCCGGGACGCGGTTCGCGCCGTTCGGGACAGGATTCGGACTGATATAGGCGATTTCATACATGTTCTGGTAAGCATGCTGAATCTGCGCGTAGTAGTAGATCAGCGAATCCGGCGTCGTGTGAATGTATTGACCATCGGTCATTTCCGCTATTTGAATCAACGGAGCGGGATTGACGCTGCCTAATCCAATCGTAAAAACCGGACAACCCAGAGCGCGAGCAAAAAGCGCTACGGTGTCGATTGTGTAGCTGCCGCTGGAATTATCATTACCATCGGTAAACCCTATGATCACTCGAGGCAGCAACTCTTCCTGGCACTGCTCCAATGCTTTGTAGTAACCATACCACATCGCCGTCCCACCGCTGGTGTAGTACTGCGCGATGGCATTGTTTGCCAAAGCGTGATCATTTGTCATCGTCTGCATGACGCGCGTGTCGTAATAATCTTCGAAAAAGATTACCGCAGCGTTGTCCAGGGGGCGCATGTTGCTGACGAATGTTGTGCAAGCGCTTACGACATTATAATACTGACCACTCATACTGCCGGAACAGTCCAGCGCCATCCCGAACGAAGTCCCTTCCACTAAAAAGGGACGAACGTCGAATGAAGCAATTGCGCCGTCTTCATTGACCTCGAAATCATCCTGAATCAAACCGATGATCGGTTCATTGACAGCATCGGTGACCTGCACATAGAGATGAATCTGTGGAAAGTAATTGGAGTTGAAACCTACGACGTTCACATTGACTGGATCTTGAGCGAACAGAGGTGACGTCAGTGCGAGTAAGCTAAACAATAGTACAGGAATCAACAGGGAAAAACCACTATGTCTGAATTTCATAACGTATCTCCTTCGAAATGTTGGATTTTGTGCAATATTATTTAGAATTCATCAGTGTAACAGTACCATTTTTCGCATCTCAGTGGTGTGATCTGCGACAAGTTCAGCGAAATAAATGCCTGCTCCAACGACTTGACCAGCACTATTGGTTCCATTCCAGACGACGCGGTGGCTGCCCGGCGCATAGAGTTCACCCGAAGACAATCTGTTAACCAGCCGGCCATGCAGATCATAGATCGAGAGAGTGATTGGTGTTTCCCGCACCAGATCGATCAGTAATGTAGTCTCCGCATTAAACGGGTTGGGGAAATTTTGATGCATCTTGAAGGTCGCTGGAATTGCGGATCCCTCCGGTGGCTCAACAGCTGTAACAATCTGCACCAGATGAGGCCCGTTATCCACGTAGGCGCCGTAATTGTCCCAGGCGCGGATGAAGTAAATCATGTACTCATTGGCTTCCAGCATATAGCCGAATATCTCGCCTTCCCAAGTATTACCCGCGATATTGTCCATACTGACTACGACATTAAAGATTTCATCGGTCATGCGGAAGAACAATTCAACCCGTTCAATTGAATTAGTAGTATCCATAGCCTCGCAACTGACGAACATAGGTGTGCCCGCTGGATGAGAGGGGTTCGCTTCATGAGTTATCCAGGGACTGGTGTTGGGTAATACATGCACCTGGTAAGGATACAACCCGGGATTGTATTGCGGCATATTGATCACATGCATATAGCTGTCGATGGCAATCAGGTAGAATTCAATTCCCGGATCCTGGACATACCAATCCTCAAAAGTGAAGCTGTAAAGGCTGTCTGATACATTCGCCATGGCGCCGTGATTCCAGGTCGTTTCACCGATACGGCGGTGTTTAATTCGGACTAAAGTCAGGACGTCATTGTCAACCACCCAGGCTTGAACGGTGAGTGGCGTATTATTCAGCTGCGGCTCCGTCATGAGAGTATCCAGTGTGCCTGGCGTCAAGGTAATGCGAGGCGCAAAATCCAATACCCACGGAGCAGCATACTGAACTGTATCCGAAGCAGTATTTGCTATCGCATCTACCAGCACTTCAGGTGTGCGCGCACCACCGTTGGTGAGTGGATTTGGGCTGATGTAGGCGACTTCATACATATACTGATAGGCACGCTGGATTTGATTATAGTAAAACTCCAGCGAATCAGCCGTAGTGTGGATAAACTGACCGTGGGTCAATTCAGCGACTTCGATCATGGGACCAGGATCAACGCTGCCTATGCCAATCGTATAAATCGGGCATCCCAGGGAGCGTGCGAATAAGGCTACCGACTCAAGTGTGAACGAATAGCTTTGATTATCCTGACCGTCTGTAAAACCGATAAGCACGCGCGGAATTAATTCCTCCTGGCACTGTTCCAGAGCCAGGTAATAACCGTACCACAGTGCCGTCTGTCCAGAGGCATAATACTGGTTGGCGGCATTTATCAGGGCGGCCTGGTTGTTGGTCATCGGTTGCATGACCTGTGTGTTATTGTAGGATTCATAAAAGATTATTGAAGCGTTATCCAACGGGCGCATGTTGTTGATGAAAGTCGTGCAGGCTTCAACGACGTTGTCCTGGTATGAACCCATACTGCCGGAGCAGTCTAAAGCCAACCCAAAAGAAGTGCCTTCAACCAGATAGGGACGAACGTCAAAATAAGCCCCCTGGTTATCTTCGAGAAGATCAAAGTTTTCCTGGGCCAATCCCATAATTGGTTCACCATCCTCATCCGTAACTTGCACGTACAGGTGGATTTGAGGAAAATAGTTGGTATTGACCGCGGCAATGTTAACGTTCAACTCATCCTGCGTAAAGCCGTTTACGGCGGGGAAGAACACCAGGCACAACGTAAGCAGCGCAAATGATTGTGACTTCTGTGACCTGATCATGGATCTGTCTCCTTCAAATTGAAGAATGAGTACGGACTGGTATTAAATATATAAGCACATTAGCGTTAAGTCAAGACGATTTTTCCATGACTCGTGAAAAAATCTGGTGTTTAGTGCTAATTTTGCGTGCTTATGCATCATTTGGCATTCAGAAGAATTTCCTAAATTATTGTTTATTATAACTTATCCATTCTTCTTAACCTTAACCAGTCAAAATAGTTCAAAACTCATGCCAAAACGCGCGGCAAAGTTATTTTTACAAAAAAACGCCCGCAACATCGAGGCGTTTTCAGAAAAGGTTTGAGGTGACCGCTATTTTGGGAGCCAGCTATCTCCGCGATGATTATCAATTAAAGGAACTTTGCTGCCGTAGATGATTTCTTGAATAAGTTATTGACTCCAGAAGTCATGCGGAAATCCTAACTCGATGGAGCTGACCTCATTGAGACGCCTGGCCTGGTTTTTATAACAACTGACCCGTCACTTTGATTACCGTCTCGGTTAATGGTACCTGCTTGCCAGCCTTTTCCATCGCCTGCTGCACGATACCGGTTAATCCCGAACAGCAGGGGACCTCCATAATGACAATCTCGAAGCTCCTGGGGTTGGCAATCTGGATGATCTGCGCTATTTTTTCGACATACGCCTGTTTATCGTCCAGTTTCGGACACCCAACTGCGATAGCTCTGCCCTTGACGAAATCCTGGTGGAAATTCGTATAGGCAAAAGGGACGCAATCGGCGATGATGGTGAGGTGGGCATCTTTGAAGAAAGATGCGAAGGGAGGCAGTAGATTGAGTTGAATCGGCCATTGCCGCAGTTCAGAGTTGCCTGGGTTTCGGTCTCCTGTCTCTGTCTTCGGTGCAGCGTCTCCTGACCATTGCTGCACTCGGGAAGATGGACAACCGCTAAACTTCGGGGGCGGTGGGCCTTGGGATGCATCCATCTGGTGTTGGACATGGCCATTTAGCTTTTCTGGAGAAGATTCGTTGATCCGCCTCAGGGTCGCTTCTTCATCGAAGGCGTCGCTTTCGCGCTCTACAACCGTCATGGCGCCGGTAGGGCAAGCGCCGATGCAGGCTCCTAAACCGTCGCAATATATTTCCGCCACTAATTGAGCTTTTGGACCCTCGTTCGTATCTACTATCTGGATGGCTTGTTCCGGGCAGTCAACGATGCATTCACCACAGCCGTCACATAATAATTCATCAATTTCGATGATTTTTCTGATAATCTTTGCCATTTCATTCCTTCAGGAGATTTGGTGGTTAAATGATCAGAGTTATTACGAGGGTGCAGAAGTTGCGGTTTGCTTACTATTCTGATAACTACCCTTAAAATTCTTAAAATGTTTATTGAGTGCATCCAATTTAATTGCTATTTTTACACTATCTAATTGTAGTTATTTCATTCTTATCCGGTAGTGGCAATAAATTCTATAGTCCGATAATGAAAGTATTCATGGATTACCGGGATCGCGCCGTGCGTCTGACTGACAGCCGTAAACTGCATATCGTGCAAGACGACGATCCTGACATTTGGGTACAGACCATCGGCGACGCGCTGCAGCAACCTGATGACGTCAAAGAGGACTTTCATCATCCAGAAGTCCGCATGTTCTACCGGATCTATACAAAAAAAGCTCAGCAGAATCAGGGTTTTCACGTGGTGGTGAAAGTACGCGGCTATGATATGATCGTAGTGACTGCGTTTTTAGCCCGTGGTATGTCCTGGGGAGGCACTGGATGGACAAACTGAAGATTTGGTATGATCCTGAAGGAGATTTCCTGGAAATATCAGTCTCAGATATTAAAGGTGAATTTCGTTCTTCGTCAAACCGCAATGTATTGATCAAAACGGATAGGCGCGGCAGCATCGTCGGTTTTGCTGTACTAAACGTGAGCAAAGTAGAAAATGAGCCTTTAGATCTGCAAGTTTCCCTGAAAGAACTGCAGCAGATGATCGGTGTACCACAAGCTGAAATCTCCTGATCAAGGAAGATAGACGATCTTCCTCGTCATGGTTGGAATCCCCTCAGCTTCCAACCGCAGAAAGTACAATCCACCTGACCAATCCTGGCCAAACTCTAAACTGTAAACGCCGCTTTGCTGCAACCCGTCTATCTTCTTAGCAGCGATTCGTCTTCCCGCAATATCATACAAAGCTAACTCCCCGTAAACCACCGGATGCGGCAGTGAGAGCTGTACGGTAAGCTCACTGTTAGTCGGATTAGGGTAAGCCTCCAAATGCAGGCCCTCAGGAAGAGCCATGTCAGGGTCATAAGCTATTCCCGTCGTATCAGCGATATCGACTACTGCGCGAATGTGAAAATCGCCGAAAATCACCTCCTCGAATCCCGAACCCGTATTCATCGTCGATTGATTGTAGACCGCGGGCGCATCGTAAGACAGCGCCATTGTCGGCACAGAGGCATTGGGCGAAAATTCCAGCCCCACGTGGAAAATAGCAGGCGGCTGGATCGAATCAGCCCGCATGTCAACTATCGTCCAGGCTTCCGGGTCTTCAGGAGTACTCACCGGCCAGACTCGATAGGGTCCGCCGATCACTGCGCGCGGCATCCGATCCGGTCCGGAATTCCAGACATAAACGTCGATGGAATCAACCGCTATCTGAGAATCGGTATAGATGCGGATCAGCGCCGAGGTCAGGTAGTTTACATTACTGCGGTTGAACCGCACCGCAGCCTCTTCACCCGGCAGTGATTCCAAGATCGTTTCGGAAATGCCGTCGTCCTGAATCAGCATCGTGCCCGCCAGGTAAGAAAACGTATCGCTGACGGCTTCATGCAACTCCGGCGCGGCGTCGATGGCCTGAAAATAGTAGTTCACCAGCGTGCCGGCATTCTGCTGGGGAATCGTGTAGTAATACTGTTCACCGATCTGATTTTCCAGCGGCAGTTCAGCGCAAGCGCCCCCATCCAAACGGTAATAGGCATGCACTTCTGAAACGCCCGAAGCGTCCCAGACGTCAGCCATGATCGTCACGTCATCCGGCGACCCTAAGTAGGCTTCAGGGCCGTCGTGGATGACCAGCGGCCCGGAAATGTCCTCATCCGTGCCAATGACCGAAAAATCATCGATGTAGAGCCCCTCGTAGACCGTCAGCGGATCTGAATAGAAGCGGTAACGGATAAATACCTCTGGCAGTCCGGCAAATCCGCCTAAGTCATAAGTAATCAACTGCCAGAACGGATTCAAACCGGTAATCGTGCCCAGGTGGACCCAGAAATCACCATCGCGGGATGCTTCCACCTGGCAGTAATCGAAGATCGGTTCGATCTCGTATGAGGCCCAGAACTGCAGGCGCGCTCCTAAGTAACCGGTCAGATTAGCGCCGATAACTGTCTTGGCCAGCATTGTTCCATTGGTGGGATAGCTGCCGTCCGGGCTTTCGGAGAAGCTGTGCGTGGGGGAGATGCTGACCGCCTCGGTTAATCCCCAGAATTGCGTCTCCCACAATCCTAAGCCGCCCTCAAAATCGTCGAAAAGCACCACATCATCCGCGGAACTGGTGACCGCCCACGCAGCCACGAACAGAATTATCGCTGAAATAAATCGTTTCATGCTGCATAATTTAGACAATTCCATCATAAAAATCAAGCGGAATAAAAGCCAAGTAGGGTAGACTAAGCCTCGCAGAGGCGCAGTCTACCGTGGGGCAGTGGGGCAATAGCACTTTCTCCCTGAACCACTGATGACGCGGATATTCGCAGATATACACGGATTAATAACGCCCCGATCAAGGGGCGCTTTTATGCTAACAGCTACTTCATCAACACCATCTTACCCGTTAAACTGTGCTGTCGAGTCTCCGTACTCGACAGTGTCAACCGATACACATACACCCCCGATGACACATCCGAACCATCGAACGTGACCTGATGATAGCCAGCTACCCGAAATCCATCCACCAACGTATCAACCAGCCTCCCCTGAATGTCGTAAACCGATAGGTTTACAAGGCTGAATGCTGAAAGCTGAAAACTGATTGCTGTTGTGGGATTAAACGGATTGGGTGAAATGGCTAAAGCCAGTGGCTGGTGACTGGTGGCTAGTGGCTGGTTAAGCGGTGCTGTCGAGTCTCCGTACTCGACAGACATATCATCGAAGAAGCCGGATAAAAGCCAACCATTCTCGTGGGGAATGCGATTATGCTGACCCGATAGCTTGGCTGCTCTGGATGCC
>JAHJDJ010000303.1 GCA_018812585.1 bacterium | reverse complement strand
GATTCAGCAACTCAAACGACTCCATCCCGATGTTATCATTTTCATAGATGAACCGTATTTATCCAGCTTCGGTTCGGCGTTTATTAATCTGACCCGGGAACAGGTTCTCCTGTACCTCGGGGAAGTCATTGACGCAGTGCATCAGGAAGGAGCATTGGCAGGGATCCATTGCTGTGGCAATACAGATTGGTCATTAGTCATGGACACCGAGACGGATATTGTCAATTTCGATGCCTACGAATACTTTCAGGGAATGACTTTATACATCGACAATCTGAATAATTATCTGAATCGCGGCGGAGTTCTTGCCTGGGGAATCATTCCTACGTCTGATAAAATCAAAGATGAGACTGACAAATCTCTGCGCGATAAATTCTTCGACCGCGTCGATGATTTAGAAAATCGCGGAGTACCACGCGATCTTCTGTTGAATCAAAGTTTAATCACCCCTTCATGCGGAATGGGTACCATGAAATACAGTCTGGCCGAAGAGGTGCTGCATAAATTGGCAGAAACCTCTAAAATAGTTCGTAAAAAACTGCCGGCCAGGAACTGTAAAAAGGCCGGCTAAGATAAATCTTCAGATCACAAGTGACGGTGTATCCTTGGTTACATCGTATTTGTTTCTTAAAGTATGGCGAATTCACCCTGTATTGCTGTGGTGGGCAAAGGGGGCGTCGGTAAAACCACCATTGCTGCCTTCACAGTTAAGGTCCTGCTGGAAAGGTTATGTACGCCGATCCTGGCTGTCGATGCGGATCCGAGCGCATGCTTAGCAGGTGTGCTCGGTCAGGAGATCGAGGAGACCATCGGCGGCATACGGGAAGATACCCGCGCAGTGGCGGGTGGTATCCCGGAGAACATTCCCAAGCAGCAGTACCTGGCGCTGAAAATCCAGGAAGCCATTATTGAAGCAAAAGGTTTCGACCTGCTGACCATGGGTCGGCCTGAAGGGCCGGGGTGTTACTGTTTTGTTAACAATGTCCTGCGCGATAACCTGGACCGGTTGACACAAACCTATCGCGCGACGGTTATCGACTGTGAGGCTGGTTTGGAGCACCTTTCCCGCCGCACCAACCGCTGTGTCGATACCATGATTCTCATAGCTGATCCCACCATTAAAGCGCTGGATACCCTTAAGACCGTTTTAACAATCGCTGCTGAAATAGATAATCCGATCGGCCGCTTTGTCCTGATATTAAACCGAGTGCCGGTTGGAAAGGAAGAAGCAGTACGCCAGGCTGCTGCTGCGCGCCTGGATCTCAGTAAATTCGAAGACGTGCTGATTCTGCCTCAGGATGACGCCATTTTCGATGCTGAATTGACTGGACAAAGCATTTTGCACATCGACGGTCGAATCCCATCTTATCAAGCCTATCGACGTTTTATAGATCAACTTTCACCACCTCTGGTGAAATGACGGATGCAGTAATTAGGAGACGTGACCGTGGCCAACTCCAAAATATCGGTTGATCCCGCAACAGAAAAAGCGTACCAACATGCCAAATCCCAGCACCTCAGCACGATCTGGGAGCGCCACCAGAAAATGCAGCCTATCTGCGCTTTCGGCGATCTCGGATTATGCTGCACGATTTGTTATATGGGACCCTGCCGCATCGATCCGTTCAGTAAAGAAGATATACGCGGCGCCTGTGGCGCTGGCAAGGACACCATCTCAGCGCGCAATTTCACACGAGCGACAGCCGCCGGTACTGCCGCACATTCAGACCATGCAAGAAGTGTTTGTCATGCACTGATAGACACGGCCCAGGGGAAAGTCCAGGGTTATCAGGTGATGGACATCGATAAGCTGAAGCGCATCGGAGCGGAGTTAGGGTTTCCCACGGAAAATGTTTCATATTCTGAATTAGCCATTCAGGTCGGTGAAAAACTGCTGACCAATTTCGGTCAATCTGAAGGATTCCTGGATTTTGTCAAGCGGGCGCCGCAGGGGCAGCAGGATCGCTGGGAAAAAGCCGGCGTAACGCCCCGCGCCATAGATCGCGAAGTCGTCGAATGCATGCACCGCACCCACGAAGGAGTCGATGCGGATTACCGCAGCTTGATTCTGCAGGCGGCTCGGACTGCGCTGGCGGATGGCTGGGGAGGCTCGATGATTGCCACCGAGTTGCAGGATATTCTCTTCGGATCACCGAAACCAGTGCGATCCAAAGTCAACCTGGGCATTTTGAAGGGTGACCAGGTGAATGTTGTGGTGCACGGCCATGAACCCGTGCTTTCTGAGATGCTGGCAGTCGCATCACGCGAACAGGAGATGCTGGATTATGCCTCATCCAAAGGAGCAGCAGGGATTACGCTTTCGGGTATCTGCTGTACCGCCAACGAAATCTTGATGCGCCAGGGGTTTCCGGTTGCAGGTAACTTTCTCCAGCAAGAATTAGCCATTTCCACCGGCGCTATCGAAACGATGGTAGTCGATGTGCAGTGTGTCATGCCTGGTCTGGCAGAAATGGCGAACCACTTCCACACAAAATTAGTGACCACTTCAGATAAGGCGCGTATTCCGGGCGTCGAACATATCGGGTTCGATGAGCACAAAGCCCTGGATTTCGCTCGAGGAATCCTGAAAACCGCCATCGATAATTTCCCCAACCGGGACTTAGGCCGTGTTGACATTCCTGCAGAGACGATGGATCTGGTCGCGGGGTTTACCGCGGAGAACACCTTTCGGCACCTGGGAGGGAAATTCCGCGCGACCTACCGACCTCTAAATGACGGCATTATGTCTGGGCGTCTCAGGGGCGTCGTGGGTGTCGTGGGATGCAATAACGTTCGGGTGCAGCATGACTGGGGACACCGCGTGATGGTCGAAGAGTTGCTGAAACACGACGTCTTAGTCGTGCAGACGGGTTGTTCTGCGCTGGCTTGCGCCAAAGCCGGGTGGCTGCGTCCTGAAGCCGCGCGTGAAATTGCCGGAAAAGGACTGCAGGAAATTTGCGAAGCGGTCGGCATTCCGCCGGTTCTGCATATGGGCTCCTGTGTGGATAATTCACGTATCCTGCTGGCCTGTACAGAGATGGTAAAAGAAGGCGGCATCGGCGAAGATATTTCGCAACTGCCAGTGGCCGCGGCGGCACCGGAAGCGATGTCCGAAAAAGCAGTGGCCATTGGACTTTACGCGGTGGCGTCCGGGATAACGACCTTCTTTTCGCCTGCGCCGCGTGTTCTGGGAAGCCCGGCTGTTCTCGATTATCTGACCAATGGCATCGAAAAAGATTTCGGAGCCCGCTGGGTGTTCGAACCTGATCTGCTTCAAGCCGCCCACGGCATCATAAAGCATCTGGATGAGAAACGGGAAGCCTTAAAACTCGATCCCATGATGTACGGAATTAAAATCCCAAGGTCAGCCTGATGACTAAAAAAGTATTCGCCCTAAGCGATCTGTGCACCGGCTGCCGGACCTGCGAAATCGCCTGCGCGGTGGCCCATTCCCAGTCGAAGACGCTGGAAGAAG
>JAHJDJ010000302.1 GCA_018812585.1 bacterium | reverse complement strand
GCGATAGGGCGCGGAGATTGTATTGCGGGTGACGAGAGGCAAGGGGCTGCAGCCCCTTGTTAGCTCATCCAACCCAAAACAGTCATTGCGAACCCTGCTTTAGCAGGGTGCGGCAATCTTCGCGCCCTATCGCGAACCTGAATAGATAGCTAACGTTCCACGAGATTGTCCGGCAGTGGCCGGATCCCTACGGGACATCGTCGTTTGCCGACAAGTCGTCAAACTTCCTCGCAATGACCCCTCACCGCTCCTGCGTCTCCTATCTCCTGTATTCTGTACTTGTCCGCCTCTGGCGGATTCTTTTTTCCATCTTCTTTAGCCTATGCAAAAAATTTCACCTTGCTTTCAGCGGCTGAAATGCGTATATTGAATGAAAACATTTCCTCCAACCGCATCGAGGCAGACCCATGCGCAACCTTACCGCCATCGTTATCCTGCTGGTTTTAGCCCTGCCAGCTTTCGCTCAAGTCGATTACACCAAGACCACTGTCACCCGCTGGGCAGGCCCCGGTGAACCGGGCAGTTACGCCGATTACCGCGCTGAGCACCCCTACACGCCGGCCACCTGGCGGGAGGTGGATCGGCGCTTTTCATCCGTTGACCAGACCGGCCCCGTGCTGATCGTCATGCAGACCAACCTGCAGGGACCGCTGACCGGCTACATCGATACTTACCTGAC
Organism: bacterium; assembly: GCA_018812585.1. GTDB lineage: Bacteria > Electryoneota > B3-LCP > B3-LCP > B3-LCP > JAHJDJ01. The sequence goes on along the minus strand of JAHJDJ010000302.1, from coordinate 1,830 downwards.
CGATCTGACCAACGAAGGCTGGGATCCCATTCTGATTCATTTCTCCGGCAGCGAACCCGCCGATCTGAAAGCGGTTATCACCGATTACTACTACAGCGACGACATTCTGGGCGCTCTTCTAATCGGAGATCTGCCGGTCGCCTGGTTCGAGCTGTACGAGGATTTCGATAACGACGGCCTGCCGGACAATCCCTACCAGGTGCAGTTCCCCTGCGACCTCTACTACATGGACCTGGACGGCGGCTGGTATGACGGCGACGTCGACGGCGTGCTGGATACGCACGTGTTCAACTGGGAACCGGAGATTTTCGTCGGCCAGTTGATCGCTTCTCCGCTGGGCAATGAGATCGCTCTACTGCAGAACTACTTCGATAAAAATCATAATTTCCGCACCGGAGCTATCACTCTGCCGGGTATCGGGCTGGCTTACATCGACGATGACTGGTCGGGCAGCGGGTCGCAGTGGGGGGGAGCGTTAGCCATGGCTACCGGCATCGCCAACATGATCTACGAACCCGATTCCACCACCGCGGCTGACTACCTGGACCGCCTGGATGACGGCTACTACGCGATTCTGCTCTGCGCGCATTCATCGCCGCAGTTGCACCAGATCTCAGAACAGGGCGGCACGGTCTATAACAACGTCTACAATTACCAGATTCAGGAAGCCGATCCGGACGCCTTTTTCTACAATCTATTCAACTGTTCGGGCGCGCGCTACACAGAAAACGGCTATATCGGAGGATGGTATGTTTTCGGGGATACTTACGGCGTGTCCGGCCTGGGATCGACCAAGACCGGATCGATGCTCTATTTCGAGGATTTCTATGGTGTGATCGAAGAGGGCGAGTGCGTGGGTGAAGCCTTCCGGCAGTGGTTCGCGCTGCACGGCCAGGAACCGGGATCGGTGATGTGGGCGATGTCCTGGTTTTACGGCATGACGCACTTAGGCGATCCCACGCTGTTCATGAAGGTCGGCGTGGAAATCACCGACGTGCAGGTCATCGACGATGGCAGCCAGGGTTCTTCCGGCGATGGCGACGGCATTCCAGATGCAGGCGAAACGGTTGCCTTGAACCTGACTCTGCAGAACAATGATGCGCAGCCTTACGCAGATCTTTCCGTGAAGTTGATCGCTTTAAGCAGCCACCTCACCTGGCTGGAAGATTCGGTATTTGTCGGGACGCTGCCGGCTTCGGGTACGATACAGGCGGCAGGGTTCCTGCTGCAGATCGACGAGGATGCGCCGGATAATACCGAAATATCCGTTTCAGCGCAAATCACCAATCCATCCAGCTTATGGGGAGACAATTTCGATCTCATCCTGCGGGCGCCATACCTGGAATTACTGAGCTACGAGATGGTGGAAATTTCGGGAAATGGAGATACCTTTGCTGATCCGGGAGAGAGCTTTTTCCTGTTGTTGACTCTGAAGAATGGTGGGGGAGATGAGGCAGATAACGCGACGGTCAATATACAACCTGTCACCGATCAATTATATGTTCTTTGCAGCCATGGTGTCGATCCATTGCCGTCGATCAATCCAGGCGAAATTTACACGACATCTCAGCCGACAGGTATCGGCGTTGAGATAGATATCACATCTCCCGGCAATTACGTGGCAGAACTGAAGGCGAACATAGAAATCGGTACTCAATGGGATTTTACGCCTCGCTTCCTCTTCCAGGTTGGCAACCAATTGAACTGGCTGCACGAAGTACCCGCCGAAGACAGCATTTTAGTGTCTTATGCTATTTCTGAGAGTTACTTCGATCAATGGCACGTCGAAGATTACCGCAGTTATTCCGCGGATTACTCCTGGAAATTTGG
>JAHJDJ010000020.1 GCA_018812585.1 bacterium | reverse complement strand
GACACCGATGCCCTCTGGGGAGGCCTGTACACTTGCACCTGGGACGTTACTGATGTCAATGGCCAGGCAAGTATAACGCTGGGAGATGAAAAAAATTACTACATCCGGGTGGATGGTTTTCGCGCTTATCCAGCATTTGGGACGATCAGTATCATCACTAATTCAATCGCCGGTCAAACCTATGATTGGGATTGCGTTATTCCCAGCGCTTTACCTCAGCACAATTTGTCGACAGCAATCGAATACCCGAATCCGCTGAATCATTTCCGTCTGGAAGTAGAGTATGACGTAGAGTACTGCGCGGCTTACCAGCTCTTTCATTCCGGCAGTCAATTCTCGCTGAAGCAGGAGACGGCCTGCATCGATCTGTTCGTCGCTGACGAAGCGAATTATGCCAGCTACATTGCCAACGAACCGGCAGAAGCCTTCGGGATTACCGATAATGCCGATTCCGGCATCATCGATTTCCTGCTGCCGACCAACGACCCCTGGTATGCGGTTTTTTCTGCCAGAGAATTCGATGTGAATTGCCAGCGAATGAACCTGACAATCAATGTTTACCTGAATGTCACAGGCATGGAAGATACGGAGGACGTTTCACTGCCGCTGACGTTCAAGCTCGATACGCCTTACCCGAATCCGTTCAACAGCGAAACTGTCATCGGATTCAGTCTTCCCGCAGAAGACAAGATCAGCTTGACCATTTATGATCTGACTGGAAAGAGAGTGGCAGCTCTGGTAAATCAGGTCTACCCGGCTGGCCGGCACAAGGTGCGCTGGACGGAGACAACGACGCTGGCTGCAGGTGTCTATTTTGTCGAACTATCCGGCCGCGCCCACACTTCGATTCAAAAGGTGTGTTATTTAAAGTAATGTAATCTAACAATATACGTATAAAGGGCTGTTCTAAAAGCCACAAGAACAGTCATTGCGAGGAACTTCTGTAGGAATACCTATGGGAAAATCCTACGCACCGATTAGGTTAAAGTGGTTGTGCCAAAGGCATCCCTTCGGGAACGCCACTATCCTTGTGATTTTTACACAGTCGCTTGTGGCTTTTGATTACATATTTTAATAGCCCCATTCATGGGGCTTCCAGAAGTGGCTCCGTAGCCCACGTCCTTCAGGGCTGGGCGAATAGGTTCGCGACGAAACCCCAGCGCTTTCCATGGGTATCCCGTTGGGGCAATAACATTTCACAGCTTTTGGGACAGCTCCTTTTTTTAAAAAAATTCTGTGATATATTTCTTGTATTTTGAATTTTATATACTTAAATTATTTGAGAACATAATAACAGTACATATGCATGCAGATTTCCATGAATAAATTCACTTGATCTAAGGGGCTGTGCCAGATAGGCAGCAGACCTACGGCAGTGCCGCCGGACGATCATTTGGATTATTTTTTGTGCCCTCCAGGTACCTTCACCCCTATGGGGTAATCCCCAATCCTTCCTGATTGCCAGCGCGGCGCTCCCCCTAGATCAAATTAAAATGTAGAAACCCGACAACCATCTCTGATGGATGATATTGCGCGCTCTAATCGCAAAATCTTCAATTTGGGTGAGCTATCATTAATATTTGCCTCAGTGACAATAATCAAAATATCTGCGGAGGAGTTCAATGAATCACAAACTAGCAAAACTCTTTATCTTTGGTTTGGTTATCGCAGGATTGTTCTTGCCCTGGATTACCTTTGCCAAGACACCTATCCTCAAGATCGGCCACGTCGGCCACGATCACCATACGGCCCTGTATGTCGCAGCTTTGAATGGCGATCTCTTCAAAAAAGACTATGGTCTTTACCTGAAGGAAATCAAGGCCAAGCTGCTGTACGAAATGTATGATGGTGAAGACCTGGTCTGCGAATTAGAATTGTTTAAAGTCGGCGGCGGTTCAAAAATGACGACGGCTATGGCGCAGGGTACCTTCGACGTTGGATTCGGTGGTGTGGCCGCCGTCGCGTTTTTCGTTGATAAAAGCACTCCCATGAAAATCATCTCACCACTGCACAGTAAAGGTGATATGTTAGTCGTCGATATCGATGAAAAGCCGGACAACTGGGAAGAGTTCGTCAAGTATGTCAAGAACCGTGAGGAGCCCTTAAAGGTCGGATTTAAAGCCCCCAAGGCCGTCGCTCTGCTGATCTTCCAGGCGGCCCTGGACCACGAAGGCATCGCCTATTCAAGCGATGTCAGTAAGATGGGTGTAAATGTGCACCTGATCAATATAAAGGAAGCCAGCCAACTGAATCCCGGACTGCAGAACGACATCATCGACGCCTATGTCTGCAATAATCCTGTCTGTGCCATTGCAGTGGAAAAAGGCATCGGCCGCGCCATTGCCGATCTGAATGATCTCCCGCCCGGTATGTGGAAAGATCATCCCTGCTGCATGATCGCAGCCATGAACGATATAATGCAGGAAAAGCGCGCATTAGTCGTCAAATTCCTGGAATTGATGATCATTGCCACAGACTACATCAACACTCAGCCCATGATTGGCTACCAGTCAGCTTCCGAGTTCATCGGTACCTCCCTGGAGGTCGAAAAAATGTCCATGCCGACCTCTCTGTACACGACCGATCCCTATGATGAAGTGTGGTTGAATGGTATCTATACCTGGGTTCATGCCATGGAAAAGCTGGACCACATCAAAGGCGAATTAGTAGGGAAATCAAATGAAGAAATCGATCGCCTCCTGCTCGACTTCAGCGCCATCAAAGAAGCACAAGCCAACGTTGTTGAGCGAAAGAAGCGCTAACAACGGTACCGCCAGGAAAATATCGCACACGCTGCAAAGTCTGATACTACCGATTAGCTTTCTGGTGCTGTGGGAGCTCATTGCCGTCTGGGCTGCCAATCCAGCGCTGATCCCCAGATTTACTACCGTACTGGGTGTGCTCCTGAACCCCTTGCAGGAATTGGTAGGCACAGGATCTTTACTGCATAATACTCTGGTATCCCTGTTTCGAGTAGTCTTAGGTTTCGCGGTATCGGTGGTGGTCTGTGTACCATTGGGTATCTTCATGGGAACCTCCAAAACCCTGCATCGGCTGGTGAATCCGCTGGTCGAGCTATTTAGACCGTTGTGTCCAATAGCCTGGATACCCTTTGCGATGGCAGTTTTTAAAACCACCACCGTGCCGCAATTGTTTGGCGTCCGCTTCACCGAGACGATCCTGGACAGCGTCCAGATCGGCATGGTCTTCATCATCTTCTGGGGAGGTCTCTTTCCCATCCTGCTGAATACCATTCATGGCGTCGCAGGTGTTCGGGGATTGCTGCTCGAAACCGCCCGAGTGCTCGGAGCTGATAAGCAGAAAACCTTCTGGAAGGTCGTCATTCCCGCGGCGCTGCCGGATATCATGACAGGACTTAGAATCGGACTGGGAATCGCCTGGATGGTGATCATTGCGGCTGAAATGCTGCCCGGTTCTGATTCAGGTATCGGTTACCTGATCATGTACGCCTACGAATTGGCTGAGATGCAGATATTGGTCGCGGGTATGATTGTCATTGGCATCATGGGTTTAGGTTTAAACCACGGCCTGCAGCTTATCTCCAACCGAGTATCTAATTGGAAAGCGCTGGAGCGGTAGGATGCGAAAACTGACATTAAACGGCATCAACAAAGTCTTCCTGACACACCCAGACCGTGAAGTCTTCGCCCTGGATAACATTGACTTAAGTATCAATGAAGGTGAATTTATCGCGCTGATAGGCCCCACAGGTTGCGGCAAGACAACGCTCTTGCGTATCATCGCAGGACTGGAAAACGCCTCTTCCGGAGAGATTCTGCTGGATGGGCAGCCTGTCGCTGATTTAAACCGCATCAGCACACTGATTTTTCAACAGTATTCCCTTTTCCCCTGGTACAATGTTATCGAGAACATCACGTTTCCCATGGAGATGAAGGGTTTACGGAAAGCAGAACGAAGGCGGCGGGCTGAGGAATTAATTCAATTGGTTGGATTACAGGGAACAGAAAAGGCCGCTCCTTATGAGCTATCTGGCGGTATGCAGCAACGCGTGGCCATTGCCAGAGCTCTGGCTCATGATCCAGAAGTCCTGTTGATGGATGAACCTTTTGGAGCGTTGGACGAACGCACCAGGCACCGCTTGCAGACCGTATTGCTGGAAATTTGGAAGCGGAAAGGAAAGACCATCCTCTTCGTGACGCACAACATCGATGAAGCGCTATTTCTGGCTGACCGCATCATCGTCATGGGCACTGAGCCCGGACGCGTGGTGGAAGATTGGCACATCTCACTGAAACGCCCTCGCAATCGTCTCGCAGATGATTTCACGCAGCTTCATCTAAAAATCAGAAATGTTCTTGAAATTACCTGAAAAGAAAAAATGGCTGGAAATCCGAAAACACAAGGAGAGTCAAATGAAACGTCTAATGACCATTCTGTTACTGATTACGTTCGTTGGTGTGATGGCCGCGCCGGCTGACGCCCAGGTTCTCTGGCGCAGCGCTAAAACCATGAAGCAGGGCAGCTACATTGCTATGACAAATCTCTATTATCAGGACATCACCAAAGTTTGGGATTTCACCGAGAATGAATGGTGCGATTGTAATTATACCAAGACCGAATGGGGCGCTAACACGATGATCGGTTACGCGGTAACAGATCGCATGGAAGTCATGGCCCACATACCCTTCCGCTATATCAATTATCAACCGGAGAATGGTGAATCGGTCGATAGGTCCGGCGTCGGAGATATCTGGCTGAAAAGCCGTATCGCAGTCTTCCCCTGGGAGAAGAATAAGCATGGATTCACCGTCACCAGCACCCTTAGTTTGCCCACTGGTTCTGTTGAAAGAGGTCTCGGCAGCGGCCGTATCAAATATGCGCTGGGTGGCATTTACTCGTCAAAGTGGTTCGGTAAATATCGCGGTCACCTGAAGCTGAACTACTGGTGGGATCAAAAAGGCTGGGCCACCGGCAGCAGTAGCAGCCCCACCAAAGATATCGGTGACAATATGAAATTCATCGCTAAAAATGATTACAATTTCAGTAAAAAATGGATGGGTTTTGCTACCTATATCTACACCGTGAAGTGGGCGAATTATTTATCGGATGGCAGTCTACAAGAGAATTCTCATCAGACCCGCCACATCGCCCAAGTCGGCGCTGTTTACAAACCTTACAGTGGATGGTTCATCCGACCGAAAGTTGCATTTATAATGGGAGGTGTAGGCGGAACCAAATGGGATTATAAACCCATGATCGACCTCTGGTATGTCTTCAATACGGGAGTGTAAATCCCATCACCCACTACAGCATACATTAAAAGCGATCCCGACTTCTCGGGATCGCTTTTAATTTTACTGACTACTGACTGTTAACAGCTAACAGCCAACTGCTACTTCACCAGCATCATCTTCCCGACCGCGTTGAACTCCGTAGTCGGGGTCGTCCCTGACCCCGACATCTCCAAGCGATACAAATACACCCCCGACGCCAGGTTCGACGCATCGAACGTCACGTTATGCGACCCAGCTTGACGGAAACTATTGACCAGTTCAGCTATCTGACGACCCTGAACATCGAAAACGGTCAGTGTCACTTTCGCCTCCTCAGGAATCGCAAAGCGAATCGTGGTAGTCGGATTGAACGGGTTCGGGAACGCGCCTTCTAAGGCGTAGGTTGATGGCGCAGTCACATCCTGATCGGAGTAGACGCGATCAAACGGATTCGGCGCGCCGTCCACCGCGAAAGGCTCGAAATTCTCGACGAAATTCGCCCCTGCCTTGGAGAAGGGAAATCCACTTTCATCCCAGACGATGTTAGGCTCAATACCTACACGGCCATAGAACATGTAATCACCCGCCGCATAAGTGCTAGGGATGGGGTAGAACATGATAGGACGATTGATCGTCCAACCGGGTTGGAAATCGCTGAAGGGACGTTGCACGACCGTGATCGCGGTGCCGCCTTCGTAAGATATTGCCAGCCAGGCATCAAAATTGAGCGCGACTGTACCAGTATTTTCGATAAAAACACCGAACGTCAGGTTCCCGCCAGTTTCTGGGACTGGTGAACCACTGACATAGGTCAAATCGATAGTCAGATCAATCATACCGCCCTGATCATAGTAAAAAGCGCCTATGTCAGCAATCGTTCCGTCAGGATCATTTGGTGTCGTGGGATCACCCGCGTCTATGGCCGGCGAACCGGATTGCAGGTGAAAGTCTCCACCTGCAGCGTTCACATACAATGGATCCAGGAAGATATTCAGGAATTGATCCGCTGGATCACCGTTGTAATTTGTGGTCACGATCTGGCCCAGGTTTGCCGGTACGATTCCGAGGAAATCGACGTCATTGCCATAGAAGTCGTTGGTCCGTAAAAAAGAACCCCCTGAACCACTGGTGAAATGGACGCCGCCACCGATGTTGTTATCAACGATGTTGTTGATGACGGCTGTATTTGAGTAGTACAAATTTATACCGCCACCTTCTGACCCGCTGGCATAAAGAGTCGAGGAGTTGCCGCTAATCGTGTTGTTCAATATAGTTGCATCCGATGATCCACAGTGGATTCCACCACCGGAAGCATGCGAACCGACATTTCCTTCGGCATGGACGCTGTTCCCAGTGATCAGATTGTGTGTAATCTCTGAACCATCACAGGAAGTCAGATAGATTCCACCTCCACGAGCAGTTACTGGGCTGAAGCCTCCGTAAGCCGAAGCAGAGTTCCCACTGATCTTGTTTCCAATGATGGATGGCGTAGAATCTATGCTGTAGATCCCACCACCATATTTACTTGAGTTATACAGGATATCATTGTCTAGGAGGGTCGGTGCGCTGCCACCTGCGATGTAGAGTCCACCGCCGCTGTCAGTTTCGTTATTCCGGATGCTGCTGTTGCGAATCGTCGGACTGCTGTTGTCGATGTGAATTGCGCCCTGATTATAGGGAGCAGCTGCTGTTGCATGCACGTTCTCAACGATGCAATATGCCATCTCACTGGACAAATCTGCATTTTCAAAGTGGATCGATCTCCATGCCGGTTCGCCGGGACCGTGAGGTGTTGAGGTGAATAAAATGGAATCTGCTTCAGTACCGATCGCTAGCAGGGTTCCCTGAACAGCGAAGTAATACCAGGACTGAGCGAACACCACGACACCCGGTTCGATAGTCAGTGTCTCACCCGCCGGGACTGTAACGTCACCATCCAGTAAGTATGGCGATCCTCCAATATCCCAGACTCCGGACACATTGCCGGACACCGGTGTATCGCTGCGAATGATCGTGATCCGGGCCATTTCGTAACCGCCCTGAGTGAAATCCGCACCCGCAAACATGGGATCGTCCAGAATGCCTCCTGATCCTACCGGCAGATACCCCGGATGGTCATGCACGACGCCGTCTTCGTCAACACCCGTATTGGGAGTCATCTGTCCGAAAAAAGCGGTATGGGCCGGAATCTCATCATTGACCTCAGTCCCTGCATCGCGCACCACTGTACCATAAATCGCAAAGGATGCGCCTAAAAAATTCCCGCTGCCGTCAAAGATCTGATGCGCTGTCGGGCTGTCATTGCCGATAAATGCGTCGTTGCTGGGAAGCACCATGGCGCCGTAGCTGAAGTAGCGATTGTCAGGATCGTTGCCGTCCATGATGAAGGTCATCTCAGCCGTTTCGCCAGGGGCAAAGGGAGGAACCGCGCCGCTGGCGATCACGCCTTGGACGTTGCCCTGACCACTGGATTCGAAGAAAGTCAGAAGGGGATCGATATTCCCGTCTTCTGCCAGATTCTCCAATTCAATTGATGCGGCTGACGAGTTAGTGTAGGTGTCAAATGTTCCGTTGTGAAAACCGACCCAGAAAGGTGTCGTCCAGGTTCCATTTGCCGGTGCACGGTTTTCTATGATTACTTTGATGCCTTCTGCATGGCTGATCGCCATTGTACTCATTAATGTGAGCACTAAAAACATGAAATTATATAGCCTTTTCATTGTCACTTCTCCGTGGTTATTCAATCGATTGGATTCTCCTCTAGGGGTCTATCCAACCTCATAGATGGAGCGAATTGACTTTTAATGACGCTGTGAAAAGTAATCCTGGGGATTACGTAAATTCATTCAATCCTATGACATGTTACGTGGGTTGAGAAAATCCGTTGGTTATACGTATATTTGCAGTTGACGATTTGTAATGACGAGAAAAAAAGCAATCCCGATTTCTCGGGATCGCTTTTAATTTTACTGACTGCTGACTACAGACTGCTATTTCACCAGCAGCATCTTCCCAACCCCGTAGGTCGGGGGTGCTTCCCCCGACACCTCTAAGCTATACAAATACACCCCAGACGCCAATCCCGAAGCATCAAACGTCACCTCATGCAATCCTGCATTCCTGTATCCATCGACGAGCGTCGCCACCAGTCGTCCCTGAATGTCATAGACATTCAACAAAACGGAACCCGTAACTCGCAACTCGTAACTGATAACTGCAGTCGGGTTAAAAGGATTTGGATAGACGGTCACCAGGGCAAACTGATCCGCTGACTGTTCCAGCGCTATTCCCACGCCGTCGTCTTTTTCGAAGGTGATCGTCGAAGAATCCCAGACGTCATCAGGATAATCGCCCACATAAGCTTCCAGCAGGTAAGCGCCACCGGGAGCGTTTCCGGGCACGATCTGTGTGCTGTCGAATGCGACGACCGAATCTTCGGGAAGGTGGTAGAAGACGGGATCGAAGACAGGACCCAGCCAACTGCTGTCAGGGAACAGGATCATCACCCAGTATTCGAAGGGCGAGAAACCGGGGCTGCTGCTGGTCAGTGTGACCGAATAATCGAATTGCCCGCCGGTTTCCGGTATGACGACTGCGCCGGTTGTCGACACATCCACCGTGACGTCGAATACGGGGTGCGGCGTCCCGCCGGGGAATCCCGATCCAATCCAGCTTTGGGTGGTAGGTATGGCATTCAGCCAACCACCGGTGCTGATAACCAGGTCTTCGCCGATATAATCGATGCAGTTATTGCCCAGACCATTTTGCGGTAAAGAGGTTTCCAATGTCCAGGAGTTTGTCAAGGGATCGTAGACCTGCACGACGTTCGATGCTGGCCAGATGTAGATCCCGCTGCCGCCGCCAGCAACGATGATATAATTGTCGTTGTGCGTCACTGCGCTAAAACCGAAATAGACCGGTTCGGGCAGATCTTCGCGGCCCAACCAGGTGTCCGTCGCGGGATCGTATTCATAGTTATGCCAGGGAGAATCAACTCCGCCCATGGCGTAGAACTTGCCGTTCACGAACGCCGCGCCGTGAAATGACATGGCCGCCGGGCAGGACGCAACTTCGATCCACCAGTCGTTCTCGATATCAAATTTATAGGCATTGCGGTAAATGGAATCAGCATCTTCGCCGCCGGAAGCGTAGAGATAATTGCCTCCATCCCAGGCGACGGCCGCGCCGCAAAGCGACAGCGGATAGTGCGGTAAGATCGTCCATTCGCCTTCTGGACCGCCGTTGCTGGGTGTGAACCGCTGAAAGGTATCGTAATAGGAAAGCCCGCTGTTGTGTCCCACGATATAGAGCGCGCTGTCTGTGGCAACGCCGCACCAGTTATTGCCACTCTGGAGTGGGTAAGTCGATTCTTCCCAGCGTTCTGCGACGATATTGTAGGCAATCGCAGGCCAGCCCATTTCTCCGCCGAAGCCGTACCAGTAAGGCCAGATCACACCGGTGGCAGCCTTGAACAGAGTCTCAGGCGCGTCCGCTCCAGCAGTCCAGACGATGTCGTCGGTCTGAGCGGTGGATCTTTGTTGAGCTTCACTCGCACAGGGCAAGGTGAGAATCATCAGGATTAAAAAGAGAGCTGAGTTACGCATTTGATCTCCAATGAAATTCCAGCTTGATTTCTTCAATTTATATTAATTCCATGGGAATGACAAGTTAATGTCAAGCAATTTCGGATTTCGAAAGTGTTTTGGTGGACTGCGCTGCGCTTAGTCCACCCTATTCAAACCATAAGAAACGCCCCATAGCGTCGAGGCGTTTCTACTGATTGCTGACTACTGAGTGCTAAGCGCTCATTAGTAAATATCCCGCTCGGTCATCTGGTAGATGACGGTGGCGGTCTGTACTTCGTCTTCGCAGCGGATCTGGAAGTAATCCGCTTCGCTGGGGTAGGGGATGGCAGTGTAACCGGTCGAAATCTGCGACCAGTCGTTCAACCATTCCACCAGGATCAGATCATCGAACCAGGCTGTGCCGGTGCCGTTATCCGGCGCGCTGTTGCGGCAGCGGAAGTCCAAATACCAGCCATTGTCAGGTGATTCTATGTTCTTATAAGCTCGAGTCCAGGGAAGATCGCCGTTGAAATCAGAGACGTACTCGCTGGCTAATGAACCGCCGGAGAAACGGTAATTATGGAATTCCACACCGAATTTGGCGCTGCGGCAATTGGTGCCGTAGAGGTAGCCATCAATGGTATAACGGCTGTTTTCATTGACCGGAATGCGGTCTTCCAGATTGCTGTAGGTATAATATTGGTTTTCATGGCGGCGCACGCCCAGGCAGTAGGTCCCTGAATGTGGATTCATCGTTTCCATGAAGACGTCATCGTTGCCGATGTTCCACAGCCAGCCGCCTTCGTATTCAAAGCCGCCATGCAGCAGATGTTCGCGGCCTATTGACAGCCAGATCTGAGATCCTCCGGGAATGCCGCTGACCGATTCAATGGCGCTTATGGACCCTGGATCTTCCATGCGGATCGGTTCTGAGACCCAGTAATTTCCCTCTTCTTTAAAAGTGATCGAGCGTGTGACCTGTCTATCGGATTCATGGCTCTGCCAGTCACCCGTTGCGATCTTACCTATTCCCGTCGTAGAATCGTAAGAGACGTCCGTATCCAGTTCGGCCGACAGGGAAGTCAGTAATCGACCGATTCTTTCAGCTAATTCCCCTGAAGCTGGCGTCGGTTTGTAATCGTCAATGTAGACGGGTTTGAAGGTGAATTCGGAAAAACCGTCCAACGTAACTTTACAGTAGAGGATCATGGAGAAGTAGGTTTCCCAGTAATTCTGATCAAAGGCGAAGTTGCCGAAACTGTGACAGATGAGCTTGTCCTGATACAGCTCGAAGCCGCGCAGCACGTGTGGGTGATGCGCGAACAGAACGTCAGCGCCCAGTTCGATAGCGCGATGTTCCAGGTAGCGGTCTATCGAATCGATGCGAGTGTTGTCGAAGCGTTCGTACTCTTCTTTCGCCAGGGTTTGCATTTCGGGGTAATCGAGAGGTGAAAAGTCGTATTCAGTACCGACGTGCGCCTGCACAATCACCAGATCTGCCAGCGAATCTGCCAGCGGGATGGTGGCTTCTAAGGTCGGTTCGTCGAACATAGCGAAACCGGCTTTGTTGTAACCTGCTTCCAGGAACGGCGGCAGGAAATCTTCCCGTCCATCGCGGTTGCAGTAGGATAACACGGCGACACGAATGCCGTTGACGGTGAAGAAAGCGGGCCGTGTCGCCCAGTATTCGTTCAACCCTGATCCCGAAAAGATGATGCCCACAGAATCGACTACCGCTTGTGTCTGCATCAGGCCGGGTTCCATGTAATCTGTGGTGTGATTATTACCCAGAGCGACGTAGTCAACTCCCACATATTGCAAACCGGATACATTTTCGGGGCTGCCACGGAAATAAAATTCCTTGGAGGGATGCGGATAACCTTGGTCGGTCAGTGGGCATTCCAGATTGAACATACTGTAATCGACCATATCGTCAAAGTAGGGCTTGATCCGCTCAAAAATGGCATTGACGCCTTCCGTGGGAATGATGCCGCCTGCCTCTTCATAGCGCCGCGCCATCATCACGTCACCTGCATCAGCCAGCGTAAATTCCGGCAGGGGAGTACCCGGAGGTGGCTGCAAGTGAATGCAGGCATCTCCGAAAAGACTGTCACCATCCATGACCGTCAAACCAACCGTGCGATAACCTTGAAAATCGTAAGTATGCGCTGGGTTCGGCTCATCAGAGGTGGTGCCGTCTCCGAAGTCCCAGTGATAAGTATGAGTCGGGCTGTCAGGATCGAAGACCGTGCTGGTAAAGGTATACGTTGGCTGTAGTGCTGATGAGTCACCATTAGCGGTGATGTAGACTTCGGGGATGTTGGACAGGTCATCCGTAATGTCGTGAATCTCATCCCAGAAGGAGATCGAGGTTTGACCTCCTGCATCGATATCGTTGACGTAGAAAATCCGGTCGATGGTGGGAAATTCATCATACCTGATATACCAGTCATTGGCGATGGGCATGTTCAGCAGACCCCATTCGCCTTCCGGCGCGATGCTGTGAAACACCGTATTCCATTCTGCTCCTTCTGGCAGGTAATCTCCATCAAACACGTAGAATAGTTCATTCGTTCCGTCACCGAAGCCGATCGCCTGAAATTCACCTTCATCATAGGACATGACCGAGGCTCGCCAGACGGTGCCAGGAGCCATGACAATGGCAGAAATACTCTGGATTTTCCAGGAATTACCATAGATAGTAAGGCTGAACAGTGATGAATCAGCGGTGTAGAGAGACGTTACTTCCCAGGCATTCGGCTGCTCGTCCTGACCGGGATAGCTTTCAAGAGTCACCGTGCCGTCCTCAAAGTCTTCGATCATGATCTCATCCATCACCCAGGCAATTCCATCGGGAAACTTCAGCGCCTTATAGAAGACTTTCTCAGACTGATTGAAAAGAAAAGGATCGACGTAGAAATCCCGCTGCGTAGCGCCCAGCAGGGTGCTTTCGCTGAAATTGAAGCTGGGGTTGGGTCCATAGAACAGGAGATACAGTTCTGTGCCATCAAGTGGCCGTGGAAGAGACAGCGTGATGTTATTCTCAGCGATGGAAAGCGTACTGTTTTCAACCGCCTCGCCCTGAGTGAAGTCTATCGCTGATACGGGGTTGAAAGTTGGGAAAAGGGATAACTGAATTAGCAGTAAAACGGCGGAGATACCAATCAAAGAAGGATAAAAACCAAATGGCCGATGCATCGACTGCTCCTACTGATGGATGGAATCATATTAATATACGGAAATTCTAAGAGTTTGTCAAGGGTTTGCGGAGAGAAAGTGAAAAAATAATTTTCCGCTCGCGTATGTGTTCTGTCATTTTCTGGCACCAACCTTGCATCTGGATTGTATACTTATATACTACATAGTCGTGCACAAAGTGAAACAAGCAAGCTGATACTCTTGAAATAACAGTATTTTAACTATAATATAGTCCCAGCATTCAACCGTGCAAATTATGCAAAATATGTACGTATGATTCAAATTTTGCACAGAATAGCAATATCGGCGCCCGACGAAAATGTCGCAAATCAATAATAAAAGTTCACACAACGGAAAAAATAGCTTGACAATCCACGCAAAAAGTGCTATACTAAAAGTACTTTGACTCCCTTACCTTATTATTGTTATTTCCATCTTTGCAGGAGGAGTACAAAATGAAGAAGCTAACCATTAGTTCCGTCATCGCCTTTTCGATTTTCTGTCTCACATCGTTGGGGGTGGCCGAAACGTACATCGGTGGACAGGTGAGCGGAACTTGGACGGCGGCCGCTTCACCTTACTATGTTATTGCTGACATTGAAATTCCCTTCGGCTCAAGTCTGGTCATCGAACCCGGTGTGCAAGTTAAATTTACAGATCATCTCCAGTTCATAGCGCATGGCAATCTGACGGCAGTCGGTGTGCCCGGCGACTCCATTATCTTTACGCACAGCCTACCCTACGAGACCGAAACCTGGGCAGGTTTGAATCTGCTGCAAACTGAGGGGACTCCGGAATTAGGGTATTGTAAAATCGAATGGGGTTATGCGCAAGCGCCCGTCACTGAACCGCAATCCAAAGGCGGCGCGATCCATGTTTATAACACCACCGCCAGTATCCACAACTGCCTGATTACAAATTGCAAAGCAGATGATGATGGAGGCGCTATCTACCTCTATCAAGCTGACGCCGAAGTGTTTGAAAACAGGATCGTCAACAACGTGGCTTACAACGATGGTGGCGCCATTTATCTCAATGAATCGAATAATTCCTACATCCATGACAACTGGATTGAAGATAATTCAGCCGATATCGGCGGCGGGATAATGTACTACTTCAGCGGCGGCGTCTGTGAAAACAACGATATCAAGCACAATAATGCAACCGCTTCAAACGGTGGCGGCATGTTGCTGGACAATAGTTCCCCGACGATTCAAGGCAACCGCATTATCGCCAATCAGTCGGCTCAGAGCTCGGGTTCAGGGATCTACATGCATCATTTCTCGTCACCTTCGATCCTGTATAATGACGTTAGTCTAAGCCGGTATACAGCCATTTTCTGTGGCGATAACAGCAATCCTGAAATCACCAACAATACCATTTTTGGTAATGGTGGCTATGGTATACGCACTTACCAGAATTCTCATCCTTTTGGTAAGAACAATATCATCTGGAGTAATACTTACGGCCTCTATATCTCTGCCGGTTGCTCAGTCGCGATGACTTACAGCGACGTTCAGGGAGGCTGGGTGGGCGCAGGTAATTTCAATGATAATCCGGATATGGTCAATGCCTGGGGAGAAGATTTCAGTTTGCTGCCCTTCAGCCCCTGTATCGATGCCGGCGATCCTAATCCACCCTACGATCCTGATGGCTCCATCAAGGATGTTGGCGCTCACTACTTTGACCAGAATACCCCACAAGGAATCTGCACGATTGACCTGACTCCGTTTGGGACCCCGATCATATTGCCGCCCTCAGGAGGCACCGTGTGGTTCGGTTTGTCCATCGTCAACTCGCCTGATTACTATAACATCTACGATGGCTGGTACACTCTGACGCAACCGGATGGCCAGATCATTCCCATGGTGCTGCGTGAAGATCTTTACATGGCGCCAGGTGGCTCACTAAGTCGCCAACTTTTCCTGACTCTGGGTTCGACGGCTATGTCGGGCATCTATACCGTTACTGCGTCTGTCGGTGATCATCCTACTATCATCGAAAGCTATGACAGTTTTACCTTTGAAAAACTGGCAGCTGCTGATTATGCAGGTGGAGAAGCGACTGGAACGTTCTTTGACGGTGAAGTGGAAGAAACTTTCAGCCTGAAGCAGGCGGTGTTAATTCCTGAAACGACTGAGCTGTTGGGACACTATCCCAATCCGTTCAACCCACAAGCAACGATCAGCTTTAACCTGGCAACAACTGAACGCGTAACGCTGGACGTTTACAGCATCAGCGGTCAGAAGATCGCCACGCTGGTGGATCGTAACCTGGAGCCCGGCTCCTATAAGGAGATCTTCGATGGGTCAGGTCTCGCTTCAGGGATGTATTTGTATGTCCTGCAGGCCGGTGATTTCTCTGCGGTTGGTAAAATGTCTTTATTGAAGTGATGAGGATGAAATGATACGCTTGCACTGACATCGCTAAGATAAATTGAAAGCGGCTCCGCCTGTTGGTGGAGCCGCTTTTTTTATCTTCTATTATTCTTTTCTTCTTTCAATCTACTTCATCAACACCATTTTTCCCATAGACTGGTGCTGGTCGGTGGTCAGTTTGTAGAGGTAGATGCCGGAAGAAAGACCCACAGCATCAAAGGTCACTTCATGCGATCCTGCATCCCGGAAGCCGTCGATCAATTCAGCCACCAGTCTCCCGGAAACATCGTAGACCGATATATTCACGTGGCTGACCGCTGACAGATGATAACTGATCGACGTCGTGGGATTGAAGGGGTTGGGGTAAACGCTGATCAGATTATAGGTCTCAACCGAGACCGACTCTCCGGTTCCTTCCCAGTCGCGCACCCAATTCTCCAGTTCGTCACCATAACTGAACCAATCCGAGACGATCTCATCAGAACCTGACGCTGATTTTTCCAGATCAAACGATGCCTCATTCCAGACGATGACCGGATAAATGCCCACGTGCGCATTGAAACTGTATTGCCCTGCTGGAGCATAACTCGGAATAGCCTGCGACCTCTGGCGGTCACTGGTGAAGCCGACGGGCAGGGTCATTTGCACCGGCCCCAAAAGTGGGGGTGAGGCGCTGCCATCGGGAAGCGTCGCATCCAGCCAGACCTGTACATTGGCGGGTTCGCTCTGGTTGTTGCTGCCGCCTACTATATAATCAAAGGTGCCGCCTGAGGCCGGAATGACAATCGGTGCGCCCACCGGTTCCAGTGTGACTTCCACGTCCTGCGGCGCTATCAGAGGCAGGTCGATGCCTTCCGCGTTCATATCGGTGACGTCCACTACCGATGGGAAGTTCGGCGCACCCCAGAAAAATTGCGGGTCGGCGGAGGAGGGCGCGAAGCTGAAGTCAGCGTCCAGGTGAGCCATGACGTAGTATTCCCCCGGATCGACGAAGAGGGTATAGTCGGCATTGCCGTCTAAGGTCAGGGCGATGGAAAAGTTGGTGATTTCTTCGAAATAGGGATCGGACGCGGCATAGACCAGCGTCAGACCGCTGTAGCCGGCCGGGCAGGTCAACGTGCCGCTGATGGTCGTCAAAGGCAGCGGTTCAACGAGGATGTCCAGACCGCTGACGTTGCCGGTCACGGTCAGAACCTCCGGAAAACCGTCGCCGTAGTAACCGATATAGTCGTTCACTGAAGGGATCAGGTTGCCGTCACGGTCCTGGTAGGCGAAGATGATATAATCTCCTTCTGAAACGTCCAGAATGAGGTAGGGACCTGCGCCCAACAGCGCCAGACCGATAGAGAATGACGGATTCATAATATCCAGCGACACCGCGTAGATATAGGTGATCCCACCGAACCATTCCGCTCCATCGATATTGCCCGAAATGGTGTAAGCGTTGGCGCTGATACTGAAAACCAGCAGTATCGCCAGCATGGTTAACAAAACTTTAGCCTTCATCGATAGTCATCCTCATCTGTTAATTCTTGATATTGGTATCAATTTAAGCTCGAATCTGCAAGTTAGCAAACAAAATTGCCAGATCTTGTGATTGAAATCAAGAAATAGCATCACATTTTATTACTTTATCAACACCATCTTCTGGACTTTCATAGTCGGGGTCGCCCCTGACCCCGACGTGGGGTTCACCTGCACCCGCACGAAATAAATCCCGCTGGGCAGATGCACCGCGTTAAAGGTGAAGGTGTGCGAGCCTGCCGGTAGGTCGGATTCTCCGAATCCGACGGAGTTGCGGCGGGTCGGCGCAAGACCAACCCCTACGCGAGATCCGGTGATATCGAATATATCAATCCCCACCACCCCAGCCTGAGGCAGATCAAACGAAATCATCGCCTGTGCATTGAACGGATTGGGAGAGATGGCTAATGCCAGGGATTGGGGATTAGGGATTAGGGATTGGTAAAATGCTGCCGAGTCTCTGTACTCGACGGAAAGGTCATCGAAAAAGCCAGAGAGGTACCAGGCGTTTCCATGTAGGGGCGCAGCATGCTGCGCCCCTACACTTGCAGTTGCTGATCCCCCCGTCCGGCTGACGCCGGACACCCCCGCGCTACGGTTAACAAGGGGTTGCAACCCCTTGTTGAGGG
>JAHJDJ010000301.1 GCA_018812585.1 bacterium | reverse complement strand
GCTCTGAGTCATCTGTTGATTAAGCCATTCTGCCATATCAAGCAGCTCAAATTCTTCCAGGCGCGTCTGACTGCCGGGCAAAGTCAGATCCAGGTTCGTCAATTTGCAGGCGCCGGCCGGTAATATGAACTGAGCGGTTTGCCCGTGAAGTATTTCGCCTTTAGTGCAGCGCAGTGAAAAATCGATAAAGACGCCAGGAACCTCAGTCTCAGATTTGAAAACCGTAACGAAGATAATCTTGTTGAAATTCTGCCGTGCAAACTGCAGATCTTCCATCCGAATGGCTTCCACGTCTGCTGGTAATGTCAGAGTCAGATGCACAGAGACGTTGGCCCCATATATCGGAAGAGCCACTGCTGAAATTAACAACGCTGTCAGGAGTTTTATTTTCATCAACCGTTTATCAATTAGGATTAAGCGAAATCCACCAACCATAGTTTAAGCATTTATATGGATTTAGTCAAGGTTTTTTGAGTCAAATCATTGGATTTGATGGTTTTTGGTTTCAGGTGCGACATATTTACAGCTTTTCCTTTGAAATTGCTGATAAGAAGAAATCCTCTTTCCTTACGAATCTCAACAAACTACCTAAATATTTCCATTCAGTGATATTAATCACTTGCTTTCCCGTGTAGAATTTCGTATATTTACGTGATAGTTTCTGGACACTCACAGAATAATTCTTTCCGTTGGGAGGCGAAATGAACCGCTCGCAGTTGTTTGGTGGCTTAATGATGCTGGCGCTGCTGCTTTTTGCAGTAGGCGGAAGCGCGGAGATTTTATATCATCAGATTATGGTGCCGATGCCCTCGCAATCGACCGTCCTGGAGTTGCAGGCAATCGGATGCGATCTCGAATGTGGATCAAAGATGATCAAAGGCGAAGGTCTGCTAATTGTGGTTGACGAGCTGGAATTATCCCAGATTCGTGAGCGCGGTATCCCGCACATCGTCACAATTTCGGACATGGCAGCACACGATGAACAGATCTGCCTGACGAATTTAGAGAAGATCCCCTCGATGCAGACTCTGGATCACCCCACTCACATGAAGTATGGCACGATGGGGGGATTTTACAACTTCCAGGAAATTATCGCAGACCTGGATTCTATGAGACTGCTTTATCCGGATCTGGTCGCTCAAAAGGTGATTTTAGGATATGGCTGGGATGAGAATCCCATTTATATGGTAAAGATTTCAGATAACGTCAATATCAACGAGGATGAACCAGAGGCTCTATTTGACGCTCTGCATCATGCTCGCGAGCCGGGGTCATACACCTCGATGATTTACTCCATGTGGTATCTGCTGGAAAACTATGGCACTGACCCGGAAGTGACCTACCTGATTGATAACCGCGAACTTTTTTTTGTGCCGGTTGTCAACCCTGATGGATTGCTTTACAACGAGCAGACGAATCCTTATGGTGGTGGTTACTGGAGAAAGAATCGCCGCGATAATGGCAGCAGTTATGGTGTCGATTTGAACCGCAATTATGTCTATCAATGGGGCTACGATAACTACGGTTCCAGCGGGACACCCACCTCTTCGACCTATCGAGGACCAGAACCCGCTTCTGAACCTGAAACGCAAGCGATGATCACTTTCATCGAGCAGCATGATTTCACGACTGCGATGACGGTGCATACGGCCTCAGGCGTTTATATCACAGCGTATGGCTATGCCGATGTACCGCCTGAACATTATGACACTCACTTCGACTATATGGCTTTTGCAGCAGAAATCAGCGGATACAGTTACGGCACCTGTTATGACATTATGTATGCTTCCAACGGACGCACTCAGGATCACCAACTGCATTTCTACGATATCATCAATGTTGAACCTGAAGTTGGTGAAGATGGCTTCTGGCCCAGCATTCAGTATATTCTCCCTGAAGCTGAAGACCAGTTGAACTGCTATTTCAATCAGTTCTGGTGTGCCGGCGGACAGGTGATATTCGGTGCGTTGAATGTCGTAGATGGTTTCTTAGACCCAGGCGCAACCGAAGAGCTGGTGCTGGAAGTGTTCAACCGCGGCTGGGGCGAATCTGAAGCGATCACATTCGAATTGACAACCACCGATCCTTACGTCACGCTGAATGCGGGCACGGTCAACGTCAATCCGATTCCGCGCTATTCGGGCGCGGATAACTCGGGCAATCCATTCACCGCAGACATTTCGCCGAATGCCCCTATCGGTCACACGGTAGATTTCACGGTCACCATCGACCAGGGCGGCTACATCCGCACCGAAAACGTTTCGCTGAGTATTGGAACGCCAGTGATTTACTTCAGTGATAATGCTGAAGGAGGCACAGGAAACTGGTCGCTGTACAACGGTTGGGGAACGGATAACACCCAGCAGCACGGCGGCAATTTCAGTTTCAACGAATCGCCTTATGGCAATTACAGCAATAACCTGACCGCCAGAATGACGCTGGCAAGTCCGTTGAACTTAAGCGGCCTCAATTCCTGCTGGCTCGATTTCTGGGCGCGTTGGGACATCGAATCCAACTATGACTTTTGCCAGGTGGAAGTCTCCACTAATGGTTCAACCTGGATACCGCTGGCTGGCATGTACACGGTTGCGGGAAGCGGCATCGGCGTGCAAACCACGGGTGAACCGGGTTATGAAGGTAGTCAAGGAACCTGGGTGCATGAAAATATCGACCTGACAGCCTACGCAGGTCAATCCAGTGTCTGGTTCCGATTCGAATTCAAGTCAGATGGGGGAGTCGTCGGCAACGGTTTCTTCGTCGATGACATCCAGGTCTTGGGTTTCGGCGGAGAACCCCCTGTGGGTGAAGTGTCCGTCGATTTGACCTACGTTTCCGGATCTCCTGTCCCATCTGGCGGCGGCAACCTGATCTTTGACGTGTACGTGCTGAATTACGGTAGCACGCCGGTTAACTACGACGCCTGGCTGGACATCGAATATGAAGGTGGCGCGCCGACGACAGTAGTGCAGCGTTCCTTCGTCAATTATCAACCCGGTTGGTCGATCAACCGTCCGGCGATGTTCTATCCGATTCCTGCAGCGTACGCGGCGGGCAGTTACGAATTCTTCGGGCGCGTCGGTCAGCATCCTTCCAATGTCTGGGAAGAATCAGGATTTCCGTTCACCAAGTCAGGAGCGGTCGATGGATCGGACTTCACACCTTATCCGGTGGTGGGCGCTCCAGACCCCTTCGATCAGATCATCAAGGATGGTGTGTCTGTACCGTTCGAGTTTGCCTTGGAGGGCGCTTATCCCAATCCCTTCAACCCATCGACGACCATCCGATACGCATTAAAAGACGCGGGCAACGTTGCCTTGACCGTGTACGATGTTTCTGGACGGCAGGTTGTTCAGCTGGCTGATGGTTGGCGTAACGCAGGATCTCACGAAGCGGTCTTCGATGGATCGGGATTGGCGTCGGGGGTTTACTTGATCCAACTACAGACAGATAAGCAAACGGCAACATCGAAGATGGTGCTCTTAAAGTAGAAAGAATCCGCATGAGGCGGACGTGTACAGAAGACAGATTACAGAAAGGCGCTCCTATATCCGGAGCGCCTTTTCTTTGAAAAATTCAATTCGCTGCAAATTGGGACTTGTTATTAATGAATTTATTTCGTATATTGAGTAAGAATTAACAAGAACTTGTTAGGAGGGATTATAATAATGCAACTGAACAATTGTGTAAAGTCGGCGGTAATCTTCTTGCTTCTGGTTTTTATCGCACCGAATCTGGCAAGTGCATCGGACGAGAACAAGAAGATCGAGTACTACATCCAAATGCTTAAAGATGCTGAACCCTACACCGGACCGACTGATGATCCCCCGCCCGGACCGGCCATTGCTGTTGCTGAGTGGGAACCGGCTACCGGTGTTTTGATAACCTACCCGATACAGTGGATCATACCAATAGAGCTGGTAGTCGAGATGGCCGAAGACGTTGAGGTGAGATCCGTTGTCGCCGATGAGTCAGTCATGATCCAGGCACTAATCGAATACGTTGCCGCGGGCGTTGATACCTCGAATTGCACTTTTCTGATTGCAGGCAACGCTACCGGTCCATATACGCGTGATCATGGCCCCTGGTATATCTTCGATGGGAATGGTGAACAGGGAATCATCGATAATGTTTATACGCCTAGCGGAAATCCCGATGATATGGTAAATCATCAATTGGGGGATACGCTGGGAATTCCAGTCTATGAAACAGGAATGCGGACTGAAGGTGGTAATTACATGTCCGATGGGATGGGTATCGTGATGAATACGCAATGGCTCCATATTGAGAACCGAGGCTATTCACCGACTGCACTGGACCGTCAACATGCACAGTATATGGGTGTTACGAATCATCAAACTGTGCAGGTATCTTTGCCCCACCTGCACATTGATACCTGCTCGAAATTCCTGGACCCAGGCAGAATATTAGTAATCATTCCCAATGGTGGAGATCCAATGATCGATGCTCTCGCTTCGCATCTTGAGACGCTGATGAGTTCCTATGGACGGCCATACGAGGTGATCAGGCTGCAAGGATCGGGATATTCCAATACGCTCTTTTTGAATAACAAGGTTTTGGTGCCTCAATTTGGTGATCCGACTGATTCATTGGCATTGGTCACCTGGCAGGAAGCGATGCCAGGCTATGAAGTGCATGGATACTACTGGCCGACGTTTAACTATGGTGATGCGTTGCATTGCCGTACTCATGAAATGCACGACCGTTATATGCTGCGAATAGTCCACCTTCCTATTCATGACAGGGAAAACGATGGCAGCGATTATTATCTGGAGGCCGAAATCCACCCCTACAGCAATGAAGCGTTGATTGGTCCGCCGGTGATTATGTGGAAAGTTGACGGAGGAGTTTACAGTCCAACCGCTATGTCTTTCGCAGGCTATGACCTTTACCACGGCGAGATCCCTCAGCAACCAGACGACACTGATATTTACTACTACATAGAAGCAGAAGATGTTTCCGGAAGAGTTGAAACGCATCCACCCATCGGCCCTGGAAATCCGCACCATTTCCATGTGGGGCCGGACCTTGAGACGCCAGAAGTGGTGTTCAATCCACCTGCAACCCTGGACATTACAGAGTGGCCTTGCGATATCATGGCTTATGCACTGGATAACCGATGGATTGAGACTGTTACGCTGGAATACAGCATCAATGGTGTCTCGCATGGCGACATCGACCTCGAATTAACCGAACCATTTGCGGTTTACTACAGCGGTATGACAGCGGGTACCGTTCAAGCTGGTGACGTGATAGAAATGCGCATCAAGGCAGTTGATACATCAGTGAACCAGAACACAACCTACAGTGATTATCAGACCATCACAATAGAAGGTGTTGAATCCTTTACCGGAGGGCTTAATCTAGTATCAACTTCCATTACCCCCAATCCCTTCAATCCGACGACGACAATCAGTTATCAGCTCTCTGCGTTTAGTCAGGTTAGCCTATCGGTGTACAATATCTCCGGGCGAAAAGTCGCCGAGCTGGTTGATGGCTGGCGGGATGCCGGATCGCACGAAGCGATCTTCGACGGGTCGGGATTGGCGTCAGGGGTTTACCTGATTCAATTGCAGACTGACAAGCAGGTAGCAACGTCGAAGATGGTGTTGATGAAGTAATCATAGCAATCAGCAATCAGCAACCAGAAGGGCGCTCCATTGGGGAGCGCCTTTTTTTATTAAAAAAAATGACGGAGACCAAATCAGCTATTGACATTGACGATAAAAGTGCTTATATTTAGTGCTATATGAACTTCATCGCAATCCTATATGCATACTGCTGAATAGCGATTTAAGAATGCACCACCAGAGTATTTTGAGAACACTTGGACTGAGCACAGAGGCGGTATATTATCTGGAAGCAAGATCCGAAAGTGGGTATATATGGAAACCATATAAATAGAAGTTGGGCGGAGGAAACAAAACGCAAATGAAAGAAACAACACCTCAACCGGTGACTAAGAGTACGGGCGCGTCTGTGGAGACTCTCCGAGCACTGTACGCTGCTCAGTGGAAGGACTTGCATCACAGTCGCGTACAGGACTGGCGTCTCTGCAACCTTCTCATCGTTGGCTTCATTGGCGTCGGCGGTCTCAAGGTCATCGGCCAGTTTCCGGAACTCCAGATGATCGCTTCGATCGTCTTTGCAGTGGTCAGCCTTCTCGCCGTTGGTATTACTATCCGACACGGATTCCTCTTCAAAGAGAAGATGGGTGCTATTCTCGAGATCGAGAAGCTGTTAGCGGCTCCGGTTCTATTCAAGCCACAGAAGGGGTGGCACCGTTTCTTCAAAGTGCAATACCTGATTATTACTATTTATATGCTCTTCGCCCTCTTCTTTGTGTATCTCGCATGCGGCGGGTTGAGTTAATAGCGGTTCTCAGCGAGATCAACCGGACGGCTGAACTGGATGTTGAACATCTAATTTGGAATGCGTCAGCAGAGTTTTTTAAAGAGCGTTTAGCCTGAGCGCTACGGTGTGTTATCCAGAAGCAAGACTCGAAAGTGAGTATATCTGGAAATAATATAAGCAGAAGTTGGGTCACAGCAGCATGTATCAGAAAATGGCAAGGAGCACGATTGACGAAACG
>JAHJDJ010000300.1 GCA_018812585.1 bacterium | reverse complement strand
TTTAATGATGTAAATTTTCACTGGGAGAATACAGTTACTTATTGCGACTTTTTTGATTGTGTTGTGAATTATTGGTCGAGCCAGCAACTTCCAGGATTTGGGGAACTCGTGACAGTTAATCTAAACGGCGATTCCTGCGATGTGTACAGCAATATTTTCCAAGATCCGTTATTTGTTGGTGGTGAGGATTATAACCTAACTGAAGATTCCCCTTGCATAGATGCGGGAGATCCCTATTAACCGTTAGATCCTGATTATACTATTGCCGATATAGGCGCGTTTTACTTCAGCCAAGCAAACTTAACTGTATCAGCAGACAGTCTTGAGTTTCCTGCGACCAGCTACGGATATGATGCTGACTTAAATCTGACGCTACACAACGTAGGAACGGCAGACCTTCATGTAGTCGAGGTGGTTATTTCAGATCCCTCTTTCACAACCAATTTCATAGCATCTGACAGTTTAATATTGCCGGGAGACAGTCTTGAGCTTACCATTAGTTTTTCACCTGACACGATAGGAATATTTACAGGCGAGTTAGCGATTGTTACAAATGGAGGCAATGAACAAATCAGTCTATCAGGAAAAGGCATTCCCCCAATCGCTATTGAACTTGATCCGCTCTATGAACCAATCTACATTTCACCCTGGGGAGGAGATTTTGGATATTATCTCCGGTTAAGAAATAACACAGAGGATATTCAGAATTTCGATCTATGGATCGATATACTTCTTCCGGATTCTACCGTTTACGGGCCGGTACTTTTACGAGAAGATGTGAACCTCGAAGCATTCTCAAGTATTTCCCGTTTAATGATACAAGAAATTCCTGGAGGTGCACCTGTTGGCAATTATGTAGAGATGGGACATATCGGCGACTATGTGACGCAGATAATCCTTGATGAAAGTGAGATATTATTCACCAAAGTCGATTACGATTGCGGAAGTTCAGGAAGTCCAGTATATAATTGGGAACTATCGGGGTGGGAGCAACCTAAAAGCTTGTCTGGTAAACAACTGAGTATTCCGACAGAATTCACGCTGTATGGTGCTTATCCCAACCCCTTCAATCCAACCACCACGCTGCGGTTTGATCTGCCGCTTGCCGAGCGAGTCAACCTGTCGGTGTATGACATTTCCGGGCGGCTGGTAGCGACCTTAATCGATGGCTTCCGCAATGCTGGCAGCCATGAGGTCACCTTCGATGGCTCAGCATTGGTCTCGGGGATATATGTTTACCGCTTAACCGCCGGAGAGTTCACCCAATCCGGCAAGATGGTGTTGATGAAGTGACATACAATCTATGGTAATCCCAAACCACCTCCCGAGCAATCTGGGGGTGGTTTTTTATCTTAAGTGCTGCCGCCTCTCCGCAGTCGACACTTACCCTCCAAGTGCTGTCGACTCTCCGTAGTCGACATCCGGCAAACCTATTGATTCGATGATCCAATCTTCAGTCCCTTCTTCCGAAGGAATCCCTATTGGGAAGAGACTTTGGCGAAAACTAAGCCCCAGAAATTCATTCTGGTGAAGCATCTCGCCTACCAGCACGATGACCACCTTGAAATTCATTTCCGGGACGATCCGCACGAAAACAAAAAAACTCCTGCACCTGAAATATATCTTGACAACCAGGTTAATATTTAGTATATTGCAATCCAGGGATATTCTAAGATACGTTAGTCCTGGCGCGTCAGGGCCGCGCCGTGACGCTTGGCATCCTGTCACGGAAGTGTCCCCCGAAGGGGCAGGCGTGAAAGCCCAGAAAAGCCAAGAATACGGTCGTTGTCCCGACTCGTCGGGATGCCTATGGTGCGAGCGAAGCGAAGCGCTATAGGCATCAGTCTAACGACTGACAAACTCATCCGGACAAAGAGCAGTCCGAGCTAACAAGGGGCTGCAGCCCCTTGCCTCTCGTCACCCGCAATACAATCTTCACGCCCTATCGCGGCTGTCAATCAGCGCAATCCGTGTAATCCGTGGTCAAGACAAAAACAATCCCCCCCTTCAATCCCCAAAAATGTTCCCCATCGCCAATTCCCCTCTTGACTTTCGCTTAATTATGTGTTAGATTGTAGGAGTATACTCTATCCTGGGGCGTCAGGGCCACGCCATGACGCTTGGCATCCTGTCACGGAAGTATCCCCCGAGGGAGCAGGCATGACAGCCCAGAAAATCTTATTAATTGTGGAGGGTGAGATGAATCGGAAGTTATCATTTATCATCATTACAGTTTTAGCCATCACGACACCTGGCTATACTCAGACGACCATCCCCGGAGGCGACGTTTCAGGTACCTGGAATGCTGCAGGATCACCCTATCTTATAGAGGATCTGATCAATATCCCCACAATCGATACGTTGATCATTGAACCTGGCGTTGATGTCATATTTCAAGGCCAGTACATGTTTGAAGTTCGCGGGTCATTGATTGCCGAAGGGAGCGAATCAGATTCTATCAGAATAACAGCAGCAGATACAAGTTCGGGCTGGAAGGGACTACGCCTCTACCACAGTCGGGCATGTATTCTAACCTATTGCATTGTGGAATATGGCAACAGCTTTGGTATAGGCATTCAGCACATTGGGGGAGGGTTATACAGCGATAGCAGCGATCCCATCATCAGTAATTGCCGGTTTACTCGCAACCGCGCGGAAACCGGTGGAGCCATGGCTTTTATGTGGTATTCACAGCCCATTATCACCAATACTTTGATCGATAATAATTGGTCTGAATGGGGTGGCGGCCTTTTTGCTGACGAATATTCCTATGTGCGTGTTATTAACTGCACAGTAACCAGTAATACCGGAGTTTACTTAGGAGGCGGTATTCGAGGATACTATACCGCGATTTACTCCATTATCAATACCATTGTTGAAGGCAATTACGGCGCTGGCGGGATTAACTTATCCGGTGTTTTAGATGATACGATTCAGTACTGCGATGTCTATAACAATGAGGGTGGCAATATCGTAGGAGCGGTCCCGCTCGGAGCGCTTGAACCCGTCTTGACGAATGTCAACGGAGATTCCTGTGATATCTACTACAATCTTTCATTTGATCCCCAATATTATGCGACATCAGGCGATTCCGCATATTTTCTGGCGGTTACATCCCCCTGCATCGATGCTGGCGATCCTCTTTCGCCCTGCGATCCGGACAATACCATTGCTGATATGGGGGCGTTTTATCATTATCATACCGAAACTATTATCCCCGGAGGGAACGTTTCCGGCACCTGGACCTCGACATTCAGCCCGTACATCGTGATTGGTGATATTACCGTACCCGTTGGACAGACTCTATCTATAGAGCCAGGTGTTGAGGTTCGCTTCGATGAAGCCACCGGCTTGACGGTATATGGCAGCCTGTTTGCTGACGGCACCATACAACCGGGAGTGGGGGACACCATCCTTTTCACATCCAACCTGCCCGATCCACAGCCAGGCGACTGGAATCAGGTGAAGATTGCCGCGAATGGAACCGCAGCAGTGACCTTCTGCGCTTTCGAGTATGGAACCAGTTTCCACTCAATCTATAGTGTAGATCTTCTACTCACTGATTGCAGATTTTCGATACCCATCACGGGTGAACCCGACGACGCTACAATGCTGCGTTGTCTGACGACTGTTGATCAAACCTTTTATGGCGCCGGTATCTCATTTATAGAATGCGTCTTTTCCGGTTTCCTGTACTTCGACGATGGAGCTGGCGGCAATTATACCGTCACCGATTGCTCTATAGCTGAAAATCTGTCGCTGCTGGATTACGCTTCAACATTCACTGTCTCTGGAACAGACGTAGGCGGTGACGTACCCGTTACAATCGAGGGCACCAGTTACTTTACAAGCTGTGATATTGAAGGACAAATCACCGGCGGTGATGTGACCAGTATCGATAGCTGCTATGTCGGAGGCGGCATCGAATGGCAGCAGTACGGTGAATCCGGCAGTGTTGATGTAACCAACAGTACTCTTGCAGGGAATACATATATAGGGGATTGGATATACTGCGATATGATCGACAATTTGATTGACGGTGACGTGCACATGGATGATTGTTGGAGTATGCAGTTTCAGGGTAATGAGATACATGGCAGTTTAAGCGGATCAGTATCCGTTATGGGACCATACGATCTGGAGATCGTTGATAACAACTTTTCGGATGGCGGTATAAATGTTTATTTTAAAGTCGATGGAACTGTAAATGGTAATTCCGTTTGCAACAGCCCATCTGCTGGAATCGCAGTCACCTTCACCAATTCTTTATTATCGCCCATCATTGAAAACAACACCGTTCATGCATCCGCGGCAAATGGCGTTGATATCACCGGACCAGGGTCTGGATCACCCACATGCACTATTAAGAATAATATCATCAGCTCTTCAAGCGGATATGGCATCGCCATGTCAGGCGCATTTTTTGAACCTATGCCACCCTTCAATGATACATGGAATAATACTTCAGGTGATTACTACGGCTGTTCTGCGGGAGTTGGGAGTATCAACCTCGACCCGAAGTATGTAGATCCACCAAACGGTGATTACCATCTCCAATCAACAACAGGCAGCTATCATGGCGGAGCGTGGACCCCTGATCTCAATCATAGCCCATGTATAGATGCGGGAGATCCATTGTCACCGTTCTCGCTTGAACCGGAGCCGAATGGCGGTATCGTCAATATGGGAGCGTATGGGAATACGGAGGAAGCGTCAAAATCATTCTCTCCTTCATATCCAAATTTAATCATCGAATTGACTTATATTTCTGGCTCTCCAGTGCCGCCAGACGGTGGTACTCTCGTGTTCGATCTGTTTGTAGCGAACAATGATTCCGTTCCAGTCAGTTTCGATGCCTGGCTGGATCTTTCTTATGAAGGAGGCACGCCCTTCACTGCGGTTTTACGCGCGATTCCCAATTTCACTCCGGGACAGATTATAGATCGTCAGGACATGTGGTATCCCATCAATGCCGGTTATCCTGCCGGAGATTACACCATGTCCGGCAAAGTCGGCGATTTTCCCAATGAAATCTGGGACAGCAGCAGCTTCCCCTTCGAGAAACTTGGCCATGATGACGGGACAGAGTTTACATTCATCCAACCAGATATCAATTTCCCCGATCCCTTCAGCATGGATGGCTTGTCGCAAGGTGAGCTATACATTCCTGACACTTTCACATGCGATGCCTACCCCAATCCCTTCAACCCCACCACCACCATCACCTTTGATCTGCCAGTAGCAGCCGAAGTGAAATTCGATGTCTTTGACATTTCCGGCTCCCGCGTAGGGGTCGGTCTTGTGCCGACCCGCCGTTACCCCCCCGGCACCCATTCCATAACCTTCGATGGCTCAGGATTAGCGTCGGGGATATATGTGTATCGGCTGGAAACATCGGGGTCAGGGACTACCATAGGCACAGGGACCCCTACTACGGTAGCGGGGAAGATGGTGTTGATGAAGTAGCATTCAACCATGTCACTCCGGCTTGCCTACGCCCATGGTGTCCGGAGTCAGAAATGGTTCATCCGTCAGATTCAGCCGCAGGCATCCCTTCGGGACGGTCAAGCCGGAATGACGCTTTTAAGCCAACAGCCAATAGCTGATTACTAAATCCACCTCATCTGCTGGTACCAGGCCGCCGTTTCCCCGACTCCTCGATCCAATGAATAGTCGGGCTGGTAGCCCAGTTCATCGGTTGCTTTCTGGCTGCTCATGAGCCAGTAGGACTGCATGATATCGTCCAGCTTTTCACGGTTTAAGGTAGCGATTCTCCCCGTCGCAGAGGCCCAACTGGAAGCGATTTTGCTGATGGCTAACGCTCCCCAAGTCGGTATCCTGAGCTGCACGGGATGTTTCTTCAGGGCAACCGCAATCGACCGGCTAATCTCATCCCAATCGTGCACGGTGCCATCCGTCGCGTGATAAATGCCGAATTCCTGCGGTTTCTTCTCCAGCAGTTTCATCGTAATATTGGCTACGTCCTTGACATAGACCATACTCAGGTAGCGGTTTCCCGTTCCAATCGAGGGCGAAATCCCCCAGCGGATGGCTTTGAAAAAGATCAGTATATCGACGTCGCGGGGGCCGTAAACCGCGGGCGGGCGGATGATGGAGATGGGTAGCTTATCAGCGAATTGTCTACAGATCTTCTCCGCTTCAAGCTTGGATCTGCCGTAGGCGGTCAGGGGGTGGGGCGGCGCTTCTTCGGAGAGCGGATCAAGCGTCGGAGAGGGTCCCAACGCCGCTTGACTGGAGCAGAAGAGAAACAGCTTCAGATCGGGGCAGGCGCTGGCCGCGGCATCTAAAAGTGCCCTGGTTGTCTCAGCGTTGGCCTTCATGAAGGCAACATCATCGGGAGCTTTGGTGGCTCCTGCGAAGTGCAGTATCGCAGAGCAGCCATCCAACACTCTCCGCAGCGCGTTGGGATCGAAATAGTCGGCGCGCTGCACATCGACGGGTAGAGTTTCAATCCAGGAAAGCTGCGAGTGTTTGCGCAGCAGACAGCGCACCCGGTAACCAGCCTCAAGCAGCGCTTCAGCGACGTGGCTGCCGACGAAACCGTTACCACCCGTCAGTAAAATCGTCTCGCTCATATCGCCTTCTCATACATGCGGTAACGCTTGTAAATCTTGGCGTTAATCATCTTCAGTACCCGATTCATGGAGACGTTATCTTCCAGGATCCAGGAAAGCTCACCCCATCCATGCCCCAGCGCTTTCGACCGGTTGATGGTGTTCAGATAGAAGACGACGTCGATCCCCTGCTTGCGGTATTCCGGGATGACGCCCATAATGGGAACGCGGGCGGCATCGATATGACGTTTGTGGTATAAAAGTTTAAAGATACCGAAAGGCAACAGTCTACCGTTCAGATGTTTCAGCGCCTGGTTATAGTCGGGGATGGCCAGCGAGAAGCCGATGGGTTTGCCTGCATCTTCCGCAATGAAGACGAACTCGGGATCGAGGATCTGCTTGAAGTCATCAGCAGAATGCTCGAACTCTTCGAATGTAGCGGGAACAAAGCCCCAATTTTCAGACCAGGCCTGATTGTAGATCAGGCGTACCTTTTCGATCTCTGCTTTGATATTATTGAGGTCTATGGTTCTGATATTGACCTTGAGGTTCTGCTTATAATTCTCAGCCACGCTCAGAATCTTCTGGGGCATATCATCCACGCCCAGTCGGTAAGCATACATTTCTTTGACTGAGGTCAGTCCGGCTTTATCCAGCAGATCCAGATAGTACGGCGGATTATACGCCATCAGAAAGACGGGCGGCATATCGAAGCCTTCTGTCAAGATGCCGCAGGTGTCCAGCGAGGAGGGATTGGTGGGGCCGCGCATGGTATCTATGCCGCGCGGTTTCAGCCAGTCTGCGGCGGCTTCAAACAATGCGTCAGCCACCTCCTGATCGTTGATGCATTCGAAGAAGCCGAAGAAGCCCACCGGTTCTTTCCAATGTTCGATGTAGTTGCGGTCGTCTATGGCGCAGATGCGGCCCACCACTTTGCCATTGCGCTTGGCGACCAGGCGGGTCATCTGGGCGTGCATGAAGAAGGGATTGACCTTGGGATCCAGCAAACGCTTCTGATCAAATAAAAGCGGCGCGACCCAATTGGGATCGCCGCGATAGATTTCGTAGGGGAGCTGCAGGAAAGCTCGCAACTCTTGCTTATTGCGGATGACCTCGATTTTGATGCTCATGGGCGGGGATTGGTTTATTAAAACGCATCGGCCCGCCCTGAAGGACGGGGCAAGAAATTACAAGCCCCTGCGGGGCTCAGTATTGGACTGCGCTACGCTTGGTTTATGCTGTATCGTCAAGGCGTCAGGTCACACCTTTCGACTGAGGTCAAAATGCAAGACCTGACGCAACAAAAACAGACACAGCCGCATATTTTTTGATTTGGCTATAATTAGATCTTGACTTTCGGAAAATCAATGCCTAACTTATAGAGTGCTGTTAATATACTATAAAAGTCCGTCATTGTCAAGGTTTCTGTTAAAGGACGTTCGATTGGAGAGGGTTATGAAGAAGATCGTTTTATTGATTGTAGTGGTGATGGCGAGGTTTGGGCTCGCTCAGGAATTCACTTTCCGGCAGGAATACGATACTATACCGGTGGAAATTGATGGCTGGCGACCGTTTGTGCCGTGGTTGGGGGGACTAAATCGATCAATACCGAATTTCGTTGATTTAGACAATGATAATGACTTAGACGCAGTAATTGGTTCCAATGTACCAATCTATTTCTTTGAAAATATAGGTTCTCCACAGAGTTCTATCTTTACCTATTCACCTGAGACAATCGGTAATTTGGAAACTGAAGGTTGGAGTTCACCCTGTCTCGTAGATATTGATAATGACCATGACTTGGATATGTTTGCCACAAGCGATGAAAGAGTCTGGTACTGGTTGAATATTGGATCTCCAGAAACACCTGAATTTGTATTAATAACAGATTCATTAGAGCAAATCACCTGGTGGGCAGTTAATCTAGATCTGGTAGATATTGATAATGACAATGACTTTGATCTATTTACGGGAAATGGAGTAGGGACGATTAGATTTTATCGTAATATCGGTACTCCTGATAGCTTTTATTTTCAACCTGAAGAGTATGTTTTCGGAGGGATAAATGTTGGTAATCTCGCTGATCCTTGCTTTACTGATATAGATAACGATAGCGATTACGACTTGTTCATCGGTTGTAGCGACGGCAATATCTGGTACTACGAGAACATCGGGACACCTGCAAATTACGATTTTGAATACCGGACGAATATTTACAACAACATTGATGTTGGAGAATCCTCTTCCCCCGAATTCGCGGATATAGACGGTGATGGGGATTACGATTTGTTTGTGGGAAGGGATGACATTGACAATGCAGTTTACAGTCCAGGAGACATCTATTTCTATGAGAATATAGGGACACCTGAAGTCGCGCAATGGCAGTATGTCACCAGGAATTATCTGTCTTTGGATGAAGGGAATGAAGCCTATAATACTTCGGTTGATATTAATGCCGATTTTGATGAGGATTCTTTTATCGGTAATCATGGAAATGCGATCACCCAGATTGAAAACACCGGTACCTCTGAAAACGCTTCTTTCTTATGGATTACGAGCAATTTTCAGGGAATAAATGTAAACGGTTGCGTCCCATATTTCGTTGATCTCGATAATGATCTAGATTTTGATCTTCTAGTTGGGGAAGGGACTATTCCAAATCCTCCATACCCGGGATTATACCTATATCGCAATACAGGCACGCCCCAAAATGCCACTCTTCAACTTGTCTCAGATAATTTAATACCCTATTCTTATAATGCTGCTATCCGACCTTCGTCGGTAGATATTGATGCGGATGGCGATAATGATGTCTTCATCTGTGATAATAATGGGACTTTTTATTTTGCAGAAAATACGGGCTTACCAGAAATTCCCTCCTTTGCTTCCCCGTTACCAGGATGGCAAGGGATAGATTTTTCAGGACCAAGGCCTCATCATTTCTATGATTGTGATAGCGATGGCGATTTTGATCTTTATTTTTGCTTTGGACCGACCTATTTCGATTTCTATGTTGGAATCTACCACAATATCGGTACACCCCAGATACCCTTATTCAACCTTCAAATTGACACTATTTTAGGAAGCTTGAACTATCAAGTGGGATTTAATGGTATTGATGTGTTAGATATTGACAATGACAATGATGGTGACATTCTATTAGGCGTTAATGATGGCGGCGGCATCCTCTTCTTCCGCAACACCACGGGAGATACAGCAGCGGTCCAGCCCCGCCTCGCACTTGATCCCCTTCACGGCATCGAATTCAGCATCGGTCCCAATCCCGCCAATCCCATCACCTGGATTTCTTATAACCTCCCCTATCCGCAGAAGGCAGAGATTGCAGTTTATAATCTCTTATGTCAGAAAGTCGCTACGTTAGCACAAGGTTTGCAGATGCCAGGCCAGAAAACCCTGATATGGGATGCCGCGAAGTACGCGTCCGGGCAGTATTTTGTGAGGATGGAGTGCATGCCCGGGACATCCTGCCTGCGGCAGCCGACTTCGTCGGGAGCTGTCCCGGCCACCCAGCCGACCTGCGAGGTTGAAAGGGTGGTGGTGGTGAAGTGACCAAACACATCGTCGCAGACGATGTCATCCCTGCGGACGCAGGGATCCAGAGATGCCAAGAGGAGCTG
>JAHJDJ010000299.1 GCA_018812585.1 bacterium | reverse complement strand
GTTCTCCCATCCGCCAGTTGCAGGTATAACGCTTTGCCATACCCGTATGGCGACACCCGCACTCGCACGATGTCCCCATCAGCCACGGCGTAGCAGGAGTGGCCTTCTGTGCCGTTTGTCTTGATATCGATGCCAAAATGGTAATGCCCGTCGCGCGTCTCCCCGAAAGTGCTCGATAGACTGCGGCTCACGTTCGTCGGCCAAATGAAATCGCTTAAATCCGCCGTTTGCTTCTGATCTGCCGCCCTAAGTGTCAGTGAAACTAATGAGAAGGCTAAAAAGGCGGGAATGAGTAAAAAGAAACGCCGGCCGGCGTTTCTTAAGAACTCGAAATTCGCTTTCTTAAAAATCATAGTTAGGGTATTTTGTCCAGTAAGTCTCTTGAACGTGGGACGTATTCGCTGCCGGGATAGTTGGACAACAAGCGGATCAATTGCTCCTTGGCCTCCGGGTAGCGTCCCATATTATACCAGCACAGACCGATTTTGAACTGTGCCGCATCCGATTTATTGCTGTTAGGATAGATGAAGACTTTCTCGAATTCTGCCAGAGCGCTCTCATACTGCTTCAAAGCATAATGGCATTCCCCTAACCAGAATTGAGCGTTATCCGCCAAATCATGATCGCGGTTCCGCTGAATCAGAGAATTAAAGACTGTGCCGGCATCATTGTATTTGCCTTCATTGAAAAGATCGTATCCACGCCTGTAATCAGTCTGATAGTCCCCTGAAGACGAAACCTGAACTGGCTTGGGTACTGGCGGAGTGACCGATTGAACCTGCACTGGCGGTTTCTTAACTTCCTGCACCGCGGGCTGGCCTGCAGGTTCTTCCTGCGCCATTCCCGTCGCATCTCCCTCCAGGCTGGTCTTCAGTTCAAGGTATTCCAGACGCAGCTCATTCATTGATTGCTCCTGCTCTTCAATGACTGCGTTTTTATTCGTTAAACCCTCGCGCAGATTGGCAACTTGAGCCTCTTTTTTGATGAGCAGAGCGCGTAGAGAATCCACTTCCTGCGTGAGCATTTCGTTTTCCACTTTTTCGCGGTCCATCTGCTCTTCCAATGCCTTGACCTGACGACTGGAACAGCCGCTTAGCGCAAACATCAGGCAGAAGATCGATATTATCAGAATAGGATTTCGCAAGGGAAACCTCACATTAGTTTAATGCCAATTACTGAAAATGTACGCACTTCATTTCTAAAAGTCAAGAAATTTTAGCATTACTGCACGGTATAGCACAAAAAAGGGCGCAACAGAATTGCGCCCTGAATTTGCCTTCTTTTTAGCTCTATTTCACCAGTGCCAGTTTCATCGACTGACTATAACCCGGAGCGTCCAGGCGATAGATGTAAACACCGGACGAAAGCTCTGAGGCATCAAAGTTAACTTCGTAATGACCGGCGGAAAGTTCGCCTGAAAGTATCGTGGCGGCTAATCTTCCCTGCAGGTCATAAACTCTCAACGAAACGTTGCCGGACTGCGAAATGGCGAACGGAATTGTGGTTGTCGGGTTGAATGGATTCGGGTAATTCTGACCCAATTCAAACTGATCTGGAACGTTTAAGCTTAAGAATTCATCATCATCCCAGCCGTAAACTTTAGTCTCCTCGACCCAGGCCGTTCCTGATCCTGCTCCGCCATCAGTCCCCTTGGTGAACCCGAAGCTGTCTTCAGCGTAAACGTCTCCACCATAGGATGAACCGCAGCGTCCCCAGAACGTGTAACTGCCGCCGGGCTCGCTGCCCGCTACCGTCATCTGCAGCGAACGTGAAATCTGACCGCCAGAAGGCATGTTCAAGTTGCGCAGTACCAACGCGCCGGATGACGTGCCGTTAGGATAAGTCCATTCTAACCACGCCGTGAAATAGGTGGTAGTGGGTTCGTTGTTATTGATGA
This sequence comes from bacterium, assembly GCA_018812585.1. Lineage (GTDB taxonomy): Bacteria > Electryoneota > B3-LCP > B3-LCP > B3-LCP > JAHJDJ01. The sequence continues at coordinate 34,057 of JAHJDJ010000299.1, read as the reverse complement.
CAACGTCATAGTAGAGTGTTCCGCCGGAAGAGGGAAGTGAGGTGCTGCCGGTTGGAGTGAGCGTTATGTCCATATCCGGGGGAGTTCCACCGCCCGGAATTGCAGAAACCGCAGCCGCTGCATCGATGCGGCCTGCACCGTAATCGTTGTCTTTTCCCGGAGAACCCCAATCAGCCGCAGTGGTTTCCAGATACATATCCAGTTGTGCCGGTGAAAGCGCCGGATCCTTATCCAGCATCAGAGCCAGAGTCCCCGCTACGTGCGGTGTGGCCATCGACGTGCCGCTCCAGCCATCCTCGTAACCATAGATGTTCTGAAAATCCAGCGATTTTATGTTTTCACCCGGTGCGCTGACGTCAGGATCGATCAATCCCATCATCGAACCACCGGCATAAGCGTAATCATTCCAGGGACCGACGTCTTCCCAGGTGACCGGGCCGCGGCTGGAAAAACCGGCCAGACTTTGACCTATATTGGTCGCGCCTATAGTCACCACACAACTGAGACCACCGGTCAATACCTGATCGGGATTTAACCACGGAGGCGGTACATCACCCGGTGTGCGGACGTTTCCGGGAATGGGATACCAGCCAATAGAATTACCCTCATTGCCCGCCGCAATAGCGCCAATCAATCCGGCGGCTAAAGCGTTATTGCAAGCTGTCCGGAATTCGTACTTCTGTCCTGTGCTCTGCCACCCTAAGGACATGCTGAAAACGTCAGCGCCCTGAGCTGCCGCGAAATCGATACCGGAAATGACCGGACCTTCGCTGCCATAGCCGTCACCCGAAAGAACTTTGACAGCCATGATCTGAGCATCCGGCGCAACGCCGCACTGAGATCCTGCCGTGCCATCCGAAGCTACAGAGCCCGAACAGTGTGTGCCGTGCCCGCCGCTCCAGCCAGAACCGTCATCCATGGGATCATTATCGTTGTTGTGAAAATCCCAACCGTGATTCGGGTACTGCGGGCCGCCGTCCCACATGTGATCCGCTAGATCGACATGGTTGTAGTTACACCCTGTGTCCAGTACACCGACAATCACACCGGTGCCGGTAAAGCCCATCTGCCAGACGTCATCTGCGTTGATATCCAGCACGCCCCAGGCGATCTCATCGGTCTCGTCGGTCTTATAAGACGATTCCTTCTGTGGACGACTATGAAACAGCATATATTGATCCGGGTCATGATGCACAGCAGCAATCCCTGGAAGAAACTCTAACCCTCGAATCACCTCAGGCGTTGCCTTGCCATGCAGGATGTTGACGATAGATGCCGATTGCAGATGTGTCACTTTACCCGAAGCTTCGTAGGAACGAAGATAATCCAAAGCTTCCCGCTGAGAGGCGTTAGCAAGATCCTGCAGATAGGTGACAACGTATTCGCGCTTCTCCCATTTATCAAATCCGGCAGTCGCAGAAATCAATTCATTGTAATCAGCTTGCGCTTCCATCGTTACCATGAAGCGAACCAGCTCATTGGGTGCGCTGGCATCCAGTTTGGTAACTAAATCAGGATCCAGGACTCCGGCATGTGCCAGACTGATCCCCAAGACTATTATAGCTGCTGCCCTGGCTATAACTCTCATCTCTCCTCCTCGTCTGCTTAAGTTAGCTCATCTGTTTCTGTAAACTATACGACAATATAGTCATTAAATTGGTGATACAGCGCATATGTTCTTCTAAAATTACTTCAATTACAGAGCTTATACAAGCGATTTCTTCGCAATTCATGTGATCTTACGTAAAAAACGGTTGATTTGATACAATTCCTGTTCTATATTAAGAGTCCCGTTTTACGTGATGTTTTCACTAAATGTCCGAAGAAACTAAATTTTTCGAGTATCTGCGCCGCACCGGGTTGAAAATAACCCGCGAACGCAAGGAAATCCTGCGGGAAGTATTCACCAGCCATCGCCATTTTGATGCCGATGAGCTTTTCCTTCGTCTGAAGGGACGCGGCGCTGGTGTTTCACGAGCTACTGTCTACCGCACGCTTGCGCTGCTGGTTCGCAGCCACCTGGTCCGCAAAATGGAACTGGGAGATGGCCGCGCCACCTATGAACATGTCCTCGGTCATCCGCACCACGATCACCTTATCTGTATTCAATGTAATCGCATTTTGGAATTCCATCACCCGGAAATCGAAGAACTACAGCAAAAAGTTTGTGAGGAATTCGATTTTAAGATGAAATCGCACTCACAGCAGATTTACGGCGTCTGTAAAGAGTGCCGCAAAAAACAATCATCCTGATATTATATTTCCTGTATTCCTGACTTATGATTACACCTGACTAGCCATGACCTTCTCCCAGAAGTTGCAACAGGTCACCTCTTCCCTGGGCATCGGGCTTTGCGTCGGATTGGACCCCGACCCGGACCGGCTGCCTGAACAATTCAGCCCCGATCTGAACGGCATCTCCGATTTTCTCCACGAAATTATCTCTATCACAAAACCTTTCGCCGCAGCTTATAAAGTCAATACCGCCTTCTATGAAGCCTGGGGCGCATCCGGCTGGCAGGTGCTGGAAAACGTCGCCTTTTCATTGCCGCCGAATACCCTCCGCATCGCAGATGCCAAGCGCGGTGACATCGGCAACACGACAAAACACTACGCCAAAGCCTTCTTCGAACGCTTACCCTTCGACGCGATTACATTAAGCCCCTACATGGGCGGCGATACTCTCCAGGCCTACCTGGAAAATCCCGACAAAGGAGCTTTTACCTTAGCCCTGACTACCAATCCCGGCTCAGCCGACCTGCAGCATTTCTCAGATGGCCGGACGATGCTGTATCAGAAAGTCTTAAGCCTGATTCCAACCTGGGCGCCTCATAAGAATCTGGGCGCAGTCGTGGGAGCCACTCATCCCCAAGAACTGAAACAGATCCGCGCTGATTTCCCCCAGGTGCCTCTCCTGGTGCCCGGCATCGGAGCACAAGGCGGCGACGCCCAGGCCATCGTAGACGCCAGCGGGCCCCATCGTGCGCCAGTTCTGGTCAACGTCTCCCGCGCTATAATATTTCCCCAGGATGAAAAGAATTTCCCCTTAAATATCGCAGACGCCTGCAAAAAATTCTGCCAACTGCTGAATATAAAGATCGAAAAATAACTCCATGAAACCGCAAATCTCACCCGCACGAGTTGAAGAGCTGCTGAAGAAGTCCGGCGCTTACCTGGACGGTCATTTCGAACTGCGCTCCGGCAAACATTCCGGCCATTATGTCGAAAAGTTTCGCCTGCTGGAAAAACCTGACATCGCGGCTGAACTCTGCGCCGCCATTGCGGATGTGTTCAGAAATCAGGGCATCCAGAGGGTTGCCGGTCCGGCCCTCGGCGGCGTGGTCATCGCTTATGAAGTCGCCCGCTCGCTGGGTGTGACTTGCGCATTCGCTGAAAGAGTAGAGGATAAACTGACTTTCCGCCGCGGTTTCGAGTTCGCTCCCGGTGAGAAAGTCTTAGTTGTCGAAGATATTGTCACCACTGGAGGATCAGCGAGGCAGGTTGTGCAGGCTGTCAGAGAAGCCGGCGCGGATCCAGTCGGAGCTGCTATAATGGTCAACCGGTCGGGAAAACCGCTGGATTTGGGCGCTCCCGCCATCGCTCTGATGGACCTGGATATCCCCACCTTTGATCCAGATCATTGCCCCCTGTGCGCGGATGGGATTCCCATTTACATGCCCGGCAGTAAAGGCACTGAGAAAAAATAAATCGATCCGGGGTAAAATAAATCGAACAGTCTAAAGCATTTCACCTTTTCTGACCGTATTATCTTACTGGATGATTTTGAGACGATAGGAATTTAGTATGAAATTCTGCATTCTGGCGTCCGGTTCAGAAGGAAATTGCACCTACGTAGAAGATTCCGGCGGTGCAGCGATTCTGGTTGATGCCGGCATCTCCATGCGCCGCATCACCAACTGCCTGAGGGAGATAGGCCGCGATTACCCCAGCATAGAAGCGGTCTTGATCAGCCACGAACATTCCGATCATCTCAAAGGCGCTGCGGTTTTAGCCCGTCGTCAGGATCTCCCCATCTACGCCTCCACCGGTACGATCGCGCTGGTGCGCAGGCATCTGCCTGAATACACCCGATTTTTCAGCATGAATGGCCATGTCATGCAATTCGGCAATCTGCAGATCGAGGCGTTTCCAGTCAGCCATGACGCCTCCGAAACGGTCGGATTCCGCATCTCAGAAGGCGGCCAGCGCATTGCCATTGCCACCGATCTCGGGCACGTTGATCTGGCTGCCTTGGATTATCTGCGCGACTGCGACGCTATCGTTTTGGAATCCAACCACGACGTCGGCATGCTGATTGAAGGCCCCTATCCCTGGGATCTGAAGCAGCGCATCAAATCGCTGCTCGGCCATCTGTCCAACGACCAGGCCGCCGAAACCCTGTTGGAAGTCGCTGCGCCGCGCCTCAAGCGGGTGGTGCTGGCCCACCTGAGCCGAGACAACAACCGCCCCGATATCGCTATCGAACGCGTCCGCACCCATCTCCACGACGCAGGCCACACTCACATCGAAGTCACCGCCGCCAAACAATCCTGCCCCACCTGCATGTTTGAAGTGGAATAGAGATTTTACCCAAAAGGCGGTAGCTTGTCCGGCAATAGCCGGATGCCGGGGTAAGCCATCCCTACTGAAAACGTTATAAATGTCCTTTAAATAAAAGCGACCTTTGAGAGTCGCTTTTATTATTTAAATTTCATTTTCTCAATGTAATTGCTCAGTAAAAATTGTTTTTGGAATTTTCTTGCCTAATAACTTGCCATAACGCTCATAAGTGTCTGATTCAAAATGGATTCTCCCGACTAAGATTGCAGGATTAATGTGCAGAGAAGTTGCGAGAGATTCGATTTCGTCGAATGAACCAGATTTGCTATATTTCAGAGATTTACTTCTGCTCCATTTATTTTTCGGTATAAGAATATCACTAGCGAGTGAATCAGCTTCCATTTCAAACCCATCTAAATCTTGAAGTTGTTCTAAATCATCGAAAAATGTAAAATTATTATCATTCAAATGCAGTACAATGTGTGCTAATTCGTGCATTAGACTGAACCAGAAATTGTCTAGTCGGTTCATCCGTAAAGTCAGCCCAATAACTGGAGCGCCATTGTTAAGCAACATCACTCCTCCATCTAAGTAAGTTTTTTTAAAATGTTGCTCAATGATAAGGTGGATACCATTATCAGCGAGGACTTGTTGAGCAAGAAGTGGCCCTGATTGATGCACTGATAAGTCTCTGATCTGTTTTAAGAGGTCACTCGATGCTTTTTTCTTATAAGATGCTATCTTATTACTGATTGCCTTCTCGATTACCCGGCATTGCCACGCTATTAAGGCATAAATATCTGGGGATTTTGTCTTGCTTCTAATTCTAGCGTTTGACATTCTTGGAAGCAGAGGAGAAGTACAATTAGCGGTAAGAATGTTTAACTTTGGGGCAATCCATTCTTCTGCACAGTCTTTGAGAGCTTGATAAGATCCGCTAAATGATTCAAACCAACCTCTTCTTCTCAATTCATTAAGCGGAAATTGAGTCCATTCTATATCAGTATCTTCAGGGATTTTAGCATCCGGTTTTTTCAACAGAATCTCAGCGGGAATGTTCAAGCCTTCATGAAGCCTCCGAATCATGTTAAGGCTCAAATCCCTTTTACCGGACAAAACCTCAGAGACTTTGCCTCTGGAACCGATAAAGTGAACTAAATCAACTTGCTTTAAATCCCTCTGCTCCATCACAAATTTTATTGCATCGATGGGGTTTGGAAGATCGAAATGGAAATGTTCATTCTCATAATTCTCAAGAAGCAGGGATATAATCTCCAACTGATTAGACTCCTCAGAACCAAGTTTAGGATTGAGATCAATTAAGCGCTCAAGTTCATTCAGTGCATTATCGTAGTCTATTTCGTTTTTTATGACTTTCATAATCATATCCGATTCCTCTTATTTCTCGAATTCCCAATCATCGTAATCAGCATGAGTACCTATTTCCTTAATCAATACTATTTGGCGGACATAGTCAATTTTTACAAGAATACGCCATTTATTTCCCCCTACTCTAAAGATGAAACCATTTTGTCCTAACGATGAACCCCGTGGAAAATCGATTAAAACATCATCAGGTTTTTCCCAATTTGCAGATCTCAATTTCGACACCCAAATCTCGACGGGCTTCTTTGCTGTATGATTCTTTTTCTTGTCAATAAAACTATTGATCTTTCCGAGATTATGTATCTTCATTTCGTTAAATTTTAATGATTCTAATATAAGTTAATAAGTTCCCAAGGAAAAGTCAAGTACTATTTTCCCTATTTGGGAACTTATAAATCGAGACCAAACTAATTCTCCTCCCCCCCAAAAAAATTCTCTCCCGACTCCCCTTGACCCCTTCACCCATTTTTTGTATATTACGGGACTTTCACTTCCCTTCAGAAAGTCATTGCGAGCCCTGGTTTACCAGGGCGTGGCAATCTCATCCAAATAACGAATTCCGTAGTCGGGGTCCCTGTGCCTATGGTTGTCCCTGACCCCGATAATAAACATCTGTTGCGTCCGGATCTTGTCCGGTTACTAACAGATGTGACCTGACGCTTAGCTTAAGACATAATTACAATAAAAACAAACCCAAGGAGAAATCATGCTCCCAGAATATGCACCAACCGCCTTCACCGACTTTTCGGTGGAAGCCAACCGTCAGAAAATGCTGGCCGCCTTAGATAAGGTCCAGGGTGAGCTGGGTAGAGATATTCCGCTGGTTATCGGCGGAGAGGAAATCTACACCGACGATAAGATAAAATCGCTGAACCCTTCGAAGCATTCCGAAGTCGTTGCCTACTGCAGCAAAGGCACCAAAGAGCTGGCCGAAAAAGCCATCGCCATCGCCGATGAGACCTTCAAGCTGTGGTCCAAAGTCGATCCCATCGAACGAGCCCGCTACCTGCTGAAAGCCGGAGCCATCGCCAAGCGCCGCCGCTTCGAACTGGCCGCCTGGATGGTCTATGAAGTCGGCAAGAGCTGGCCCGAAGCCGACGGCGACGTCGCTGAAACCATCGACTTTCTCGAATTCTACGCACGGGAAATGATGCGCTACGCAGAACCTCAGCCCGTCACCCCGTACCCTGGTGAAGAGAACGAACTGTACTACATCCCGCTGGGCGTCGGCGCCGTGATTCCGCCGTGGAACTTTCCCTGTGCGATCCTGGGCGGCATGACCTCCGCAGCCATCGTGACCGGGAACACCGTCATTCTGAAGCCCGCGTCGACCGCTCCGGCGATCGGCTACCAGTTCTGTAAGATCATGAAGGAAACCGGACTACCCGACGGCGTGCTGAATTTCCTGCCCGGCCCCGGCAGCCAGATCGGTGACACCATCGTCGATCATCCCCGCACCCGCTTCATCGCCTTCACCGGTTCGATGGAAGTCGGCCTGCGCATCCACGAACGCGCCGCCAAGAAGCAGGAAAGCCAGCTCTGGATCAAGCGCACCGTGCTGGAAATGGGCGGCAAGGACTTCATCATCGTCGATTCTTCCGCTGACCTGGACGCCGCGGCTGATGGCATCGTCAAGGCGGCTTACGGCTTCCAAGGGCAGAAGTGTTCGGCCTGTTCCCGTGCTATCGTGGTGGAAGACGTCTACGATACCGTCATCGAAAAGGCCGTCGCGCTGGCCAAGAAAATCACCATCGGCGAACCTAAGGATCAGCAGAATCATCAGGGCGGCGTGGTGGATGAAGCGGCCTACAACAAGATTCTGGAATACATCGAAATCGGCAAGGGCGAAGGGGAATGCGTGCTGGGCGGAGGCAAAGGCCCCGACGGCGGGTACTTCATTCAGCCGACCATCATCAAGGGCGTGGACCGCAATTCCCGCATCGCGCAGGAAGAGATCTTCGGGCCGGTGTTGGCGGTGATTAAGGCTAAAGACTACGATGACGCCGTGGAAATCGCCAACGGCACCGAATTCGGTTTGACGGGTGCGATCTATTCCGGCAACCGCGGCAACCTGGAAGCGGGACGCCGTGACCTGCACTGCGGCAACCTCTACTTGAACCGCAAGTGCACCGGCGCTTTGGTGGGCGTGCAGCCGTTCGGCGGCTTCAACATGTCCGGCACCGATTCCAAGGCTGGAGGCCGGTATTACTTAGGTCTTTTCACGCAGGCCAAATCGGTGACAGAGCAGTTTTGATAGTGGCTGTCGGCTAGTGACCAGTGGTTAGCATCAGGAGCCGGATTGTCCTCAATCCGGCTTTTTTAATGCCTGAAAGTCGACGGGTGGCCGGGACAGCTTCGGCGAAGCCGCCCGGCTTCTGCCGGGGATGTCCCGAACGATGTGTTCACCCTGTCATCACGAGGAAGTTCTCCGACAGATCGGAGAATGTAGAAGTTAATAAAACGCGGTCATTGCGAGGAAATGCACCGATGAAATCGGGGCGATCCGAAGCAATCTTCGCGATCTTTCGCGACGGTCAATTAGGATTGTAGGGTGGACTAAGCATCGCGCAGTCCACCAGCAGAGCCCCCATTGTCAGCGCTATCAAGTCCCCGGTTTCGAAGAAGGTGCTGTAGGTCGGATTCTCCTCCCGAAGCGACGCCTGTGGCGGAATCCGACGATTTCATCAACAAGGGGTTGTAACCCCTTGCCTCTCCTCATCGGGCGGGGGGCCGGGACAGCCTGTGCCGATGGTGCTTCGGCGTAGCAGATAAAACACGGTCATTGCGCGGAAAAGCACAATTACAATCGGTGTAATCTGCGTAATCCGTGGTCGAGACAAGATAACAAACCCACCGCAAGCAGTGAGGCACCGGGAACTGGTGGCTGGTGGATAGTGGATAGTATCTGGGGCCGGATTGTCTTACCGTGGGTACAGGCAATCCGGCTTCTTGTTTGTTGCAGAAAGCGTCATTCCGGCTCGTCAGGAATCTGACACTTTTTTACATTTTGGGACTGGGACAGATGTGGCATGGGGTTGTGATTCCCCCGCACAAAAACGACAGACAGCGACATCGCCCCGCACGAAACTTGAAATTGTGCCAACTTTGTCGTTTTTGGGGGCTAAGTGATTGTTTTTATGGGTCAAAGTGTGGCGGACAGATTTGTCCAAGATGACAGATTTGTTATTGTCAAGAAACGCGAATGGAAGATGGGAAAGCCGTAGTCGGGGTGGTCTCTCACCCCGACAGTCGGGCTCAGGGACGAGCCCGACTACGGCGATTGAATAGATGTTGCTTAATAGCATCATTATACTCCTGCATGGAGAGATATTTCGTGATTATTTCAGTATCTAACTATAATATACAACATATTTGTGGTGGACGCAAGGAGAATGTTGTAAAAAGTGGCTGGTGGCTGGCTTGAGCGTGGCCCGGCTGGCTCGACCAGCCGGGTTTATTATAGTCTTGAGTTCCGTCAGGTCTTGTTCCGAAGGAATGCCTCTGGTAATCCGTTTCAGCGGGATGAGGCCTGGCTGGGGATTATCTCACCCACTGCAAGCAGTGGGGCACCGCCAGGCAATAACTGGTCACAAATAGTGACTGGATAGCGATGAAACTTGGAAAAAACAAAGCGTAAGAATACACACTAGATTGGGAAGATAGTGAAAAATTGTAAATTGCATTTGGACAATTGAAATTATATGGTTAAATTTGATTGTAGTAAATTGTAACTTTGGAACAATGATCTTCCAAGGAAGTTTAACATTATGGGAACCAATTAAAACACTACGAAATACAAAAAGAAATATAACATGACCTGGAAAATAAAAAAATACAATCACCAAACATTTTCACGTAATACAATAAAATCCACAATTATTCAGCTCCGTTTCCAGCCAATACTGAAAATAGCAGATAGGATTTCAGACTTCCAAGAGATAGTAAGAAAGAGGTTCCCAAGTTTTGAAGAAGGCATGGTTAGAACAATAAACCAAATGCGTACAGATAGTATTGAAATTAAAGAAGAAAGACAATTTAGACTTGGAACTCTCGACGGAAAAACGTTAATAGGACTCGGGCCAGCTGCAATCTATCTTGAAAGCCATTGGCATGAAAGCAGACAAGAATTGTTCAATGATGTCAACATCGCGATTGATGCCCTTCAAAAAGTCTATTCTCCAATAGTACCGTCTAGGCTTGGTATGAGATATATAAACGAGATTGACAAAGGGAAGATAAGCAAAGATTTTGGTAGGGCACTTGAATGGAAAGATTTAATCGACAAGGAGTATCTTAAGGGACCGATATCGCTTGCTAGCCTTAATGCAACTCTGTTTTCGCACGAAATTAGATCAAAGGTTAACGGCGGAATGTTAACTTTACGATATGGGCTTGTTGGAGACATTGATAATCCAACATTTAGCTTTGATATTGATAGGTACTTCGAGGGGAATTTTGAGTTCGGCACACTCGATGCAAGAATGCATGCTTTCGCTGATGACATCTTCTCCTCATATATGACTATCGTTGGTGATTCCTTGAAAGAATGGCTAACAAAATCCAATGGAGAAAAATGATGAATACTCAAAAACGAATGGAGGAAAATCCAAGCCTATTAGGGTCTTTCCATCCCTCGGTGACGAATGGCAGAATTCCACATTTTTTAGGCCCATTGGATTTTAGATTCGATGACCAATGTGGCTGGCTTGATGATACTCCATCACCACTAAGTAACTGTGGTGTTTTTATCATTGCCGACATAACGGGACAAGTTACCGAAAATCAACCAATAAGTGTGTTACTTAGAAAGTCGTCGAATATCATGAAGGTAATTAATGAAGAACTTCCAATTGACGAAACCGATCAACATATTGTAGATAGTATTGTTAATAGGCAATTATCTGACGCAAAAAGAAAACCCTTTCCAAAATAATAATGCACCATGGATAATGATAATTCAGAGCTACGTTGGGGCACAATCTACGACGCCGATCAATTAAAGAATGAGATTAGAGAAATTACGAAATCTATAAATTTGAATGAAGATTTCTATTATGGTACGATAGATACGGGAAATTATTTTCAGGGTGATATCATCCATTTCAAAGCATCTGTTCCTATATTTGATATTAGTGGTACACCTTTTCTATACGATAGCTTTGAATTCTGGTTAATTGTCAGTAATTCTTGTGATCTTGTTCGGGACGAAGTGAGTTGGGCTATTCTAGTCCCATTAATCTGTTTGCCTAAAGATCTAGATACTTCAGACAGGAGTGCGTTTACAAGATATAAGTATTCAAGGGTGTTTTTTATTCCTCACTGGTCTGATAGTGAAGATAAAACAGGATTTTGTGCGAATTTTCTTTTGCCTGTAATAGTAGAAAAAGGAATATTAAATACCAGTAATATAAGAAAAGTTGCACAAATGAGTCGTCGTGGATGGATATTACTTCACAGTTGTTTGGTCCGATTTTTAGCGCGAGATGATGGTAGGTATGAAATCTAGTTTGAAATGTAAAATTATCTTTTACGTTAGGTCTTAGTGGCCGCCCTGCCCCCCCCCTGTAATTTTCCCAATTCCAACACTTCCCAAAACAGTTCATTGATTTCAACCTACTGAAGGTTAAATAAACCGGGACATGCTGCCAGCGGCAGCCCCTTCGGGGAACCTGTCCCGGCCAGTCTAACAAAAAAAGGGACGGCCTAATCGCCGCCCATAAGCATAACAGTCGCGTCAGGTCTTAGCGGCATTGTGATCCGACGCCACCATGTTATCTCCCGTTTACTTTCAAGGTAACAGTCAGGTCGAGTAATAACTGCAGCCTGGTGCCCCACCGCTTACGGTGGGATACCTTTTCCCTGAACCGCTGATGGTCGCTGATGATACTGATTTCACTGATAGGCTCTTTCGGTAGACTGTATCATCCGGCAGGCCGTCTGGTTTAGTCTACCCTACGGTTTCATTTCCCCTGCGTCACGCGGTACTGTTCCGGCAAAATTCCCAGCATTCCCACGATGCGGCCGACGCCGTGCGCGATATCCTGAATGCCATTCACTAGGACACGTTTGCCTAAAATCAAGCCCGCGCATGCCTTCAAGCTTCCATAAACGATGCGGTAAGCGGCTTTGGCGATAAGGCGCAGTTGCGCCTTGGGGGGCTTGAAGAGTGTCATCCCGATGACGCCGTCCTGACAGCCGGTAGCGAATTGCCTGCGGATCAGATATTTGGCGATCATGCGGTCTTCGGGAATCCATTCCCAGACCAGCGCCTCATCCGCCCAGACAATCTTGAAGCCAGACAGATAGGCATTTCGGAAAAAGAGACCGTCCTCACCGGAGAGTAGAGCTAAGCGCAGGTCAAATTGGGCGCCCAGCTTATGTGACAGGTCGGCACGAAAGAGGATGTTGCGCGTGGAGCCGCGATCCAGCAAATGGCCGGTCTTGAAGCGGGGACGACGGAAGAAGTTTCCTTTAACGATCCAGGCGGGGGGATCAATGTCATAGATAGGTTCAGCGGGACCCTGGACCACGTCAGCCTGGTATTCCTGCTGCACGCGCAGCAGTTCTGTCAGCCAGTTCTTTTCGGGGCGTTCATCATCGTCGATGAAGACGATCCAGTCGACGTTTCCGGCGTCGTTTAGCGCCTGATTGCGGCTGGGGGAGATGCCGCGTTTGGTTTGATGACTGTAGCTGACCGGGAAACGCAGGGTCGGTTTCAGTTCTTCGATGAGCGCCGCGGCGCCGCGGTCGGGATCGTTATCGACTATGACGATTTTAACGTCCGGCGCGGGGTCGGGCAGGTCGATTTCGTTGATGCCTTCCAGCAGCCGTTTCAGTCCGACTGGCCGCTTGAAGGTGGGGACGCAGATGGCGATCCTGGCGGTTTCAGCCATGTATTACACCCAACTCACACCTAAAATCAGCAGAACCGCGACGACGACCATCATCAAACCTTCACCGGCGATCAGACCGGATGCCAGCGAGGCGCCATAGCTTTCAACCAGGTCGGGATTCTTCTTGTTGACGAGGTGCGTGATCCAGGCGCCCAGCCACATCGCCACCGAATAAAACCCCGGAACGATGAAGGCGATTCCCAGAGCCACGGGGGAGGGCAGCCATTTGGCGATTTTCTTGTTTTTGTGCAGTATCGTGACGATAATACCGAAAAGTCCGCCGATGACTGCAGCCCAGCGGGCGCTGACCGGAATGGCGCTGATACCGACGACCAACACTTTCGCCATCAGGTGCCAGGCGACGACGGCTGGTCCGGCGAAGACTTCGCCCGGGATCTCGTAGGCGGCTGTCAGCAGGCGATACACCGCCGCCGCCGCAAAGATACCGGTCACGACGCCGATTAACTGCGTGATAACCTGCTTTCTAATGGAGACCTTCAGAATGTAGCCTGCCTTCAGGTCGTGCATCAAATCACCCGCTTGACTGGCTCCAGCCGCGGTAATACCGGCAGCCATCAGGTTGGTGGTGATGTGTCCGGGATCCAGGATACCGTAGACCACTTGGGTAATCTTGCCCATCGCTCCGACGGGATTGATGTCGGTTTCACCAGTGGCACGCACCGCCACACTGGCGATGAACAGTGACAGAATCACAGCCAGAATGCCCATCCAGATGTGGATGCCGAAGTAGATGTGAGCCAATGATGCAGTTAGAATGGTTGCAGCCGCCATACCGATGAACCACCAGGTCATGGGGAAAGGATCGGGAGCGTCTTCTTCTTCATCAGCTGCGTTTCCAGATCCAGCGGTCGCTTTTTTCAGTGATGTAAAGGTGCGGGCGATGGTTTTATATTGCAAGGCCAGGCTGGTGAAACCCGCAAAGACCATGCAGGAGACCCCTGGCCATAATATCCATTTCAGGGCGTCCCGGTAAATGGACGACCCGCCGCTGTAGATGATTAATCCTTTGGCATTCAAGATGGGTGTGATGATACCCCAGGCCAGGACGGCGCCTCCCAGGAGAGACCAGCCGACTTTGGGTCCGATCAAGATCCCTGCCCCCAGCATCATGGGAGACATATTGATGCCCATCGTCAGTACTGCAAAGGTCAATCCCAGCACACCCCAGGAAAGCCCGAAATCGTTGAAGCTCAGATCTTCAATCCCGCTCAATCCGAGCGGTTGGATGGAGAGCATAAGCTTCCAGGCTCCAGCGAAAATGGCGGCATAGAAGAGCACCTTGGCTTTCTTGACGGCTTCCACGCCGGAGGCGTACATTGCTTTGATGGTTTCCGCGGCGGCGGTGCCGGTGGGGTACTTCAGCTTTTCGACGACGATCATCTGCTTGCGCAGCGGCACTGCGAAGAAAACCCCTAAGAAGGCAATCGAGATGCCCCAGAGGATCAGTTGTCCGTAGGAGAGGACTGGCAGCCCCTGCTCTTTTAAGATCAACTCGAGCGCGGGAATTGAAGCCGTCAGCCCGGCCGCTGAAGCCATCGTCCCAGCAGATGAACCGGCGGTTGCCGTAATCAGATTCTCCTTCTCACTGTAGGGTCTGCGCAGGACGCCGCTTAAGGTCTTGAAAATGGCAAAGGATACGACTGCCGCAGTGATCGAGGCTCCGAACGTCCAGCCGATCTTCAAGCCGATGGTGATGTTGGAAGCGCCAATCAGACAGCCGACAAACAGACCAGAGACGACGGCTCTAACCGTTAATTCCGAATATGAACCTTCCTTCATGCTTTTCCTCTGGAGTCATTATATCAATGGGGATTCTATGCTGTTGATGATGGATTTATAGTGCAGTAACTTAATAAATATTAAGACCAACTCAAAGTGCAATTTTCTGCAATCGGCAAAGAAATCGCTCTAAAATCCCATAAACGTGCCCTGACCCTGCTTCTTTTCGACTTTAACGTCCTTCAGTTGTGACGCCTTGATATTGATCTTCAGGAAGAACCCCTGTCCGACGCCCAGTGGATTCCAGGTGATGCGGCCTTCCCAGCAGTGCATATCACGGTAAATGGTCAATCCCGCTGAGACGACCTTATGGTCAATCAAATCAAAGCGGGTATTATAGCTGACCTGCCAGTAGCGTGTCAAGGACGCGTCGATGCTGGCATTCAACCAGAATGTTTCGGAGAAATCGTTGGGATTATTGCGGTTGGAAGTGTAGTGCAGTGATAATTTCAGATCCCAGGGCACCTGACCCATGAACCAACCCTCATCAACCTTTGGCAAAGCGGTTTGTTCTGCAAGCATCGTATCCGCTTCTAATTCTTCTGAGGCGATCCCGAATTGTGAATCTTTGGTATCTTTTTCTAAGACCGATTCGCGGGTATGACGCAGCGTTCCCAGCGAGAAACTCGAATTGGCTGAGATGTCGAACTTGGTCAGACGCAGGATTTTGCCTTCTTCTGGTGCGAAATAGTATTCGTCATATAGGCCATTACTGCCATACTTATAGAAACTATGCGTCGTTTTGACATCAAATGAGAGCCGGCTCAGGGGACCTACAGACGATTTGCCGGATATCGGCGAAGCGCGAAAGGAAGAAGACAGCGGAGTGAAATTCAGGCTGTCAGCAACGATATTGTAACTGGTAGAGAAATCGAGGTTGAACAGATCCAGCTTCTTTTCCTCCTCACCCTTTCCTGTTTTCATCTGAAACAAGTTGGACAGGCGAAAACCCAATCCCAGCGTTTTCCCCTTCGGAGTGCCGCCATAAAGAGAGCCGTAATAGCGATCTTTGCGATCCGACGTGCTGTCTGTGGTGACGGTCTGGAAGTAGCCCCATTCCGGATCTGAAAAATCAGGAGTGAAATTCAGCGAGAGGGTAGGCGTCATGGTATGGCGAATGCCCTGCACGTTTCGGAAAGGTTCTGACCACAATCCATAGATTTTTGTCGACAGACTCAAGCCTGAGCTGAAAGTGCGACGCGAATAGAAGCCGGATACTTTCTCCCCCGCAGGATTGTTACTGTAATCCAGCGCTTCACCGAACCAGTCTTCGCGGTAGCTTAGTGACGGATTCAGGCTGAAGTACTTGAAAATATCCTGCGGACTGCTGAAATTGATGGAATGCTTCGCCGCGGTGCGCAGATCCTGCACTAGTGATGTGTCCCCGCTGGCTATGTTTTGATCCAATATGCGGCGCTGCCACAACTCGCCTGAGTACGAATAGTAGAGGCTATGATACCATTCTGATTCGATTTCCGTCGTGTCACCGGGCGCTTTCTTAGGCAGGGGAATGATCGCAGACTGACCGCGGCGAAAGCTTAAACGCGGCAGCGACTGAGTGACCTCTTCGGTCTGCAGATTCTGTTCGTGACTTAGGTTTACAGACATGGAATTTTTAGTGCCCGGCCAGGAATGGCTCAAAGTCGCGTTGGAGTAGAGTTTTTGAGTCAACTGTTCATTCAGGTTCAGTGAATAATCCTGGTAATAGCTGCCGTCACTGATGATATTCGCATCGACGCGCAGCCTGGTGTTGGGTGTGATGATCTGATCGTGCCCCCATTGCAGTTCCCAGCGCCGCTTCGCCGTTCCTCCAAAATGCTGATTTATATACGATCCGTTCATCGTGCCGGAAAAGAGGTAACGCCGGTTATAACGGCTACTGCCGTGAAACAGAAAACCTGATTCTTCATAATAATCCATCGAAGTGGTCACGTCGGCATAATCGTTCAACACCCAGTAATAGCCCAGCCTTTGGATGAACCGCCCCTGCGCTCCGGTTTCACCATACGTGGGGATGATGATCCCTGAATGGCGGCCTTTGCGGGCCGGGAACACGCCGTAGGGCAGTACTGCCACGGGAACTTCTCCGAAATGCAGAACGACCGGTTTGGCGACTACTTTGTCATCCTTTTTCATCATCATACGCTGCGACTTGAAGCAGAAATGCGGTTCCGCTTTATCGCAGGTCGTAAAACTGCCCGGACCGACATAAAGAATGTCATCGGTCTCTTTCTTGATAGAAGCGCCCCAGTAATACCCTTCATCGAATGACGTCTGCCCGCCGGATATTTTGCCTTTCTTCGATTTCAGGTGGTAAGTCATCCGCTCACCGCTCATATCCTGGCCGCCTTCAGAAAAGACCGGACGACCCCGTGTCATGATCGTATCGATAACAGTATGAGTGCTGTCTGACCAGAGGGTATCCGGAACCCCCTCGGCGATGATCAGATCTTCATCCCAGGCGACGGTGATCTTTTCCGCTTTCAGGGTCATTCCCTGGTAGGTAAATTGCGCGTCACCGTTTAAAATCGTGCGCTTATCCTTAACAAAAAATTCGATTGATTTGGCGGTGTAAGCAATGGTTGTATCCAGGTCAGACGATTCGGTCGCCACCGTATCTACCGCCGTTTCGACCGAGTCGGAGGAAAATATTGCATTCGGTTGACTGATTGACGTGGTATCGACAAGAGAAGAGTCGGGGTCTGGGGAGGATTGAGCTTGAGCAGAGCTGAATAGAAAGGAGATGCTGAGCAGGATCAGCGGATATTTAAAGTGGGATTTAATCATTGATGCGTCATGGGAACGACGGAACTAAGAACCTTTAGTTTCTAAATGGACGAATTCAGCCAAGCATTGTTGCGAAGGGTCAGCTAAAAAAAGATCGGGCGAAGATCTCTAAACCCAATCGTCTCAGGCGGCGAGCGCGTGACTTAATGACTCCTGATGGTACAGGATCAGGCAGTTTCGCCGCGCGGGTGTGCGGGCGTGCTGAAAACTCGTGCACCTTAAAATGATCGATTTTAAGACGCCGCGCGTAATCCAGAGTTTCCTGGAAGAGAGCGTCTGTTTCGCCGGGAAACCCGACAATCAGGTGCGTTCTCAAAATCAGATCAGGGACTTCTGCGCGCAAACGCGCGAAAGCTTCGGCGGCAGATTGACAAGTATAGCCGCGATCCATCAACTTTAAAATCAGCTCAGAACCAGTTTGGATGGGGGAGACAATATAGGGAAAGCGGCCAGTCTGGAAAAGAGGAATCAGATTATCCAGATCCTTAATTAACCATTCAGGGTCGAGATTGCGCAGCAGGATCTGGTAGTCTCCGCTGCGCTTCAGCATTTCCCGCAGCAGTTCGGCAAGTGTCGTACCACGGTCGCGGCCATAGGCGCCGGATTCATCTGCGCTTAGGACGATATCACGGCTGCCGGATTTCAGTCCGGCGTCAAAATCCTGCAGGATGCGTTCGGGATCGCGCGACATCAGTTTCCCTTTGGCACGACGCACGGCGCAAAAACTGCAGCGGCCCAGGCAGCCCACACTGATTTTAATGTAATAGGCGCGGTCGTCGTAGATGCTGCCGAATTGGCGTAATCCGCGCGGCAGCTTAAACGGCGCAGCTTTATCGATCAACTCCATGCCGCGCTTAATCGTAATCATGGCTGAACGGAACTTATCCACCCGGTTTTCGTCGGGGGGCAGCGCGTTGGCTTCGACCTCTTCGATGGGAATCTTGGCGCCGATCAGATCGTTCAGGACACGCAAATTCCGGGGAATAACCTTCAACCCGTCGTTCTCCCCGACCGCCTCGGCATTGATAGCGGGCAGGCATCCGACGAGATGAATCCTGGCGCCCGGCTTCAGATCTATTTTCAGTTTTTCCACAGCTTCCAGGCTGCTTTTTTCCAAAGATTCGGTATAACCGCAGGAATTGACCAGCACTAAGTCAGCCTCAGAGGCGTCTGTCGATAGTTTCCAGCCATTGGCCGCGAAGAAACGCTCCATGCGTACGCCGTCCAGTTGATTTTCAACGCAGCCCATGGAACAGATGTGTACCGTCGGGTTTTCCAGATGTTCGAACAAAGGTTTTCGCCTGATGATTTACTGTAAATTATACAATCTAATATCGAATTAAGTTCTATCCAAATAGAAATTTGCGTTTGAGATTTAAAGGAGTGATGCGTGTCAGGGGCTAAGGATTGGAATTGATGGATAGTGGAAGGGAATGGAACAGAGCATTAGCTACGACCTGATGACCGAGAGGATTGAGATGCCCCTGGTCCAGGTAGAGCGTTTTATGGTGTGCGAAATAATGGTCTCGCAGCGGTTCGGAAAGGTTGATGACGGGGATACCGTTGCGTTCGCATTCCGCAATTATAAGGCCTCTTTGATGGATAAATTGGCGGGCGAGATCTGGGTAGCGGTCGGTGGCTTCCACCTCGATACCTAAAGGCACGATCATCATGGCGAAGCGGATCTGGCGGCTCTGGACGTCCCGCTCCCAGTCCCATAGATATCGGTAGAATTCACTCATCAGTGCGGCGTCTTTGTAATAATTGACTAACTTCTGGCCGAAAGCTCTGGTGTTGCTTAGGCGATACAGCTTCAGGTAAATGGCTGAATGCATGAGCAGGAGTCGCTGGAAACTTTTCTCGCCAACGTCTTCTGGAAATCGAGCTTTACGCAGCAGAGCTCGGGCAGCGATGTCGTTCCAGCAGAACTGGTATACAATGAGGTCTGGATCGTAGGGGTAAACGAAATATTCAGTGAAGGGGAGAAAATGATTGATATCGTAGTTTGCCTGTCCGGCATTGATCACCTCGATGCTGGGACGCTGTTGGTAACGGGCATTTAAGCTGTCCTCCAGAATTTCGGTGAACAACTCATGCTGCGCGACCTCATGACCAATCGTCACCGAATTACCGACGATTGCAAGGCGGAAACTGTTATCGGGCTTATTGAGCGGAATTTCCCTGTCGCGCAGATGACGGGAATTGGTGTGGTAATCGGGTTCACACAGGTTGGCTTTGGTAACGTGCGGCAAACCTTCCACCGGACAACGAGTGAAATAGCGGTCGTTATGCGTCCGAGATATAATCCCGAACAACCTCATACCGACTTCGATGAGGATGAAAGTCAATAAGATCGAAGCGGTAAGTAATAACAGGTTAAGCGCTACTTTTCGAAGCATACGCCACCAGAAATATTAGAACTGCTGTAATATATGCATGATTTGACTGAAATATCAATTACTAAATGCGGATTTTACTTCAACAACACCATTATTTTAATTTAGATCCGGAGCCGGATTGAGGACAATCCCACCTCCAGAATTAAGTGCTACTTCAACAACACCAGCTTCTGCAGGGCAGTGAATTCCCCCGCCTGCAAACGCACGAAATAGATTCCAGATGATAAATCCGCTCCATCGAAAGTTACTTTGTGTATTCCTGCCTCCTGCCAGCCATTGACCAATCTGGCTGCTTCGCGCCCCTGAATGTCATAGACAGTCAACAACACGGAACCCGCAACTCGCAACTCGTAACTAAGTATCGTTGTCGGATTGAAGGGATTGGGATTGGCGGTTATCAGACCGTATTCACCAATTTTTAATGACTCATACGGATTTTCAACCTGGGTGATCCATCCCGTCAGTGTGAAATCCCAATCGCGTTCACTATTCACGAAGGCGCCCGTTTTGTCAACTTGAAACTGATCTTGCTGCCAAACTGAATAGGGATGAGTGCCGATTTTTGCTATATATTGGTAGAGGCCACTCGGTGCGTTAGCAGGCACATTTTGGAGCATGTCCCACCAGACCAGCGAGTCGTTTGCAGAGACCATCATATCATTGCGAAGCGAAATCGTATGTATTGAGGCACCCCCCGGTAATTCGATTTCTATCCAACCGTTGAAATTAAGGTTGAATTGGCTATGATTGCGAATCACCAATCCGAAGTCAAAACTGCCGCCTTGTGGAGGAATTTGAACAGGCGGGAAGTAAGGTTCCAAGATTAATTCCAGTTCGATAGGAACATTTTCCCAGACAGAGACGGCATCCCCACCATATGCGGTACCAGCGATATCGAGGTTGCCATCGTCATTGAAATCTCCAGGCCAAAGATCGAAGGCGTCGTTGAAATAATTTGTCATGCAGTATTCAGTAAAGTTCTGCTGTCCGTCATTTTCATAGTAGAAGATTGCATTACAATTATCAAAAGCCGCCACTATGTCAAGATTTCCGTCGTTATTCAGATCGACAGCATGAACATTACGGCTTCCAACCGTCGACTCTCCCGGAATGATATGCCGTTGGAAGTTCTCCTCGCCATCATTTTCCCACCACCAAACATCATTTTCATGTTGTGCAGCGCCCAGAATGTCGATATCATTATCCAGGTCCAAGTCAATCGCGAAGACATCCCAGGTGTCTGTAAATTCCAGATCGATAATATGCCGGGTGAAGATTTGAGAGCCATCATTTTCAAACCAAGAGACCTCATCTGCATCTCTATCGCCGAAGACAATGTCCATATCATCATCACTATCGACATCGATAGGATATATAGAATGAGGAGCCACTGTGTTATTCGTGATCAAATGTTCGATGAAATTCTGATACCCATCATTTTCCCACCAACATAGGAGTTGATCGTATTGAGCACAGCCGACAACGTCTAGATCGGTATCACCATCGATATCAGCTGCATAAGCATCACGGGCACCATCAAACCCTGTACGAATGGAGTACTTGGTAAAATTCTGTTGACCATCGTTTGCATACCAGGCGATTTCATCGCCATAAAAGGCAGTCCCTAAAACGTCCATATCGTTATCCTGATCAATATCAAAACCGTAGGCTTTATGTGCATGATCGAAGAATGGATCTATGACATGTTGAATGAAATTGAAATCGTCGATATTTTCCCACCAAGTAATCTCATCATCGTCGACTGACGCCGAGACTAGATCGGTATCGCCATCGCCATCGACATCGGCTGTATGAATACCAAATGCACCATTGTAGGAAGAACTAACTTGATGTTCAATCCATCCTATCTGGCAGAATGCTGTCAGGGGTAGTAATATAGTGACCAGCTTGAAGAATTCCTTCATGGGATTCCTCCTTTCAACAGTAATGATAATATTATCAGTATCGTGCATTTATTTCATGATTGTCCATAATTTACACTGTTTCCTTCCTAGAATCTAAGTATATTTAATATTTCACAATTATTGTGCCAAAGAAGAGGTTAATTGCTTTTTGGATGCCATAGCTATAGAAGGGAGAAGCCGAGGATTGCCATTACATTACGAAATATAAAGTCGCGGTAAGTAGCAAAGATTATCCGTCAGTGGCCGGATGCCTATGGCACTTCGTTAAAGCCTCAGCCAGATGCAGCAATTCTTCCTTCGTGCGGTGGGGGTAATGACCGATGCGCAGTAACTGGTCAGCCGTTTCGCCCATCCCCTTGC
This sequence comes from bacterium, assembly GCA_018812585.1. Taxonomy (GTDB): domain Bacteria; phylum Electryoneota; class B3-LCP; order B3-LCP; family B3-LCP; genus JAHJDJ01. Next base: position 11,947 of record JAHJDJ010000299.1, on the reverse strand, counting down.
CGATGACGATGCCGTGGTCGGCTTTCAGCCTTTGCAGCCATAGATCAGCGTTATCATCCTGCAATTCGATAGCGGTGAAGCAGGGACTTAGGGTTTCCTCCGTACCCATCAGAGTGAAGCCTGCTGACGTTAGCTTCTCTCTGAAGAGGGTTGCATTCGATTCGATTCTTTCGAAATATTTTCCTTTGGTTTCACGCAGTATGCCGGTTAGAACGTCTTCCAGGCAGTAGAGACTTAGAACGCTCGGCGTCCAGAGGTAACTGTCTTTTTCGGCTTTGCTTGCTAATCTTTGCATATCGAAATAATACGACCAACGGTTTTGTGCGGATGAAATGAAGCGGTCGTTGGCGAATACCAGGCTCAAACCTGCCGGGCAGAGCAGGGCTTTATAGGAGCTGGCCACATAGCAATCGACGCCCCATTCAAATAGTCGCAATTCGACCGATCCTATGGCTGAGATACCGTCGATAACGCTGATCGCTCCCACTGCTTGCGCGACGCGTCCGATAGCTGAGACGTCATTTACCAACGTCGTCGACGTTTCCAGGTGAACCGCCAAAATCACGTCGATGTGTACTTCATGGCAGATCCGTTCCAGTTCCGCTTCATATTCGCTGGTGAAGGGAATTCCCCATCCCAAGTCGAAAAGGGTCAGGTCTCTCTGGTGAAGTTGAGCGATTTCAGCCAGTCTCTCTCCGAAGGTGCCGTTCTGGATGACCAGTATCCGCTTGTCTTGCGGCAGGCTGGCGATGACGCATTCCAGCGCGCCGGTTCCGGCTGTTGAGAGCAGTAAAACCTGCGCATCGGTCTGGCAGAAGCGCTGCAGTTTATGCTTGATAGATGTCAGCAGCGGCTTTATGCTCCCTTCGCGGGGATATAGAACCGGTTTATCCAGGTGACGGCTCCACACATCGACGGCATCCGCTGCGCCAGGTGAAAAATTCAGATATTTTTCCATTTTAGTGGCAGCTTAACGTTTTATAATATAGGTTGCAGCCGACTCCTCGGAATTTAGCCGATCCTGCTGGCGGGCAAACTTCTGAAAATCGAGGAAGGTTCGCACCAGTTTCTCTACTTCGATTAAGGGATAGGAAGAGACGGCATCGCACAAAGCATCCTGTGGAGATGGATGTGTCTCTACGAAGAGTCCATCGGCGCCGGCTGCCGCCGCGCAGCGTGTCAGCAGAGGTATTGATTGCGGCGTTCCACCCGCGGCGTCTTCCGATCTCCTGGAGGTGTTGCGAACGGAATGCGAGGCGTCGAATATCACCGGAAACCCGAACGATTTCAATGTAGCAATGGAGCGAAAATCGACGATCATGTCGCCGTAGCCGAACTGCGTGCCACGCTCGGTGATCATAATCTTATCATTACCGCGAGAGGTTACTTTTTCCAGCGAGCAGCGCATATCTTCAGCAGTGACGAAATGTCCCTTCTTGATATTGACTATTTTCCCGGTTTCGCCCGCGGCATGCAATAGATTTGTATTTTTACAGAGCAGAGAGGGAATCTGAATAATATCCAGAACTTCTGCGGCAGGCTGTATTTCGTCCAGTTCGTGCACGTCGGAGGTGACCGGTAAGCCAAACTGCTGTTTAACCTGCTTCAGCCATTCCAGTCCTAAATCCAGGCCGATTCCGTGAAAGGAACTTTCGCTGGTGCGGTTGGATTTGGCATAAGATCCCTTGAATACGATGGGAATTTCCAGAGAGGTTGAGAGCGTTTTCAGGCGCGCCGCCACTTGAAGTGTGATCTCTTCAGTTTCCAGGGCACAAGGGCCGGCAATCAGGAAGGGTTCTCCGTTCAGAATCGAGGTTAGCATAGTCTTATTCCTTCTGATATCTATTCCATTGAACCATCAATTTCTATCATGGTTTTACAATACGATGAACTCTGCATACGCTGAATGGCGGTGTGTATCTGATCTAGGGAGTGAATTTCGACGAGTTCAAGATAATCCTGCGCCCCATTCTGCTTTAAGAGCGCGAGGGCTTCATCTATGGTTTCGCCAGGACCGTTAAGGTGAGAAAATCTGACGTCGATTTCCTGCTGGCACAATGTGGTTGGCAGCGTGATATTTTCCCTGTTGCGATAGCGGCTGATGACCACGATTTTGCCTATCTTCGCAACGCTCTGTGTAGCGATATGAAGCGCCTCAGGATCGCCGGTTGCTTCAAAAATGGCAGTATATTCGTCCTGAATATCATCAACAACATAATTATTCACTCTGCCAGGGAAATGACGAATGAAGCGGTCAACTCGTTGCGGAATGGTATCATGCATCGTTATCGCCAGACTGTCAAATTTGTTCAGGAGAGCAAAGGCAACCATCGATCCCATGCTGCCGGCGCCTAATATGAGGACGTTGTCGCCAGGGCTGATTTGGGCGCGTGCGATGGCGTGCAAAGCGCAGGAGAGCGGCTCTGCCAGAGCCCCTATATAGATGGGATTGAATATCGGGAGTGGATGGAGATAAGAATGGTGGAGGTCCTGATATTTCGCCAGACCGCGGGGATGGAAGCGCGTCTCTTCGCTGCGTTCGCAGTGATGGGAAGCTCCGGCCAGGCAGTATTGGCATTCGCCGCACCGTGTGTTGGGATCGACCGCGACCCAGCTTCCGACCTCTATTTCGTTGACATTGCCGCCTTTTTGGATTACTTTGCCGATCTGTTCATGGCCCAGAGAGCGGGGGTAAACGACGCCTCTTCGACCTTGGATGAAAGCCAGATCGGACCCGCAAAGCCCGCAATAAGCCAGCTTCAGGCGAACGTAATCCGGCCCGGGAAGATCTGCAGGCAGCGGCTCTGCGATGATCTCCAGCGCGCCCGGTTTGTGCAGATAGGCGAATTTATTAGGTCGATCCCCAATCATTGCTCACCTACTGATCGTGATATTTCACAGCCGTTACTGCGATCTCCACCAGACATCCCGGTTTCGACAGCCCGGTTACCTCTACCATGGTCGAAACTGGCTTGGCTGCTTTAAAGTATTTGTTGCGGATTTTCGAGATAGAGTGAAAATCCTTCATACCTAATACATAAATTTGCGCTTTTACCACATCGTCGATGGTGGCGTCAGCTTCGGCCAGAATTTTGCATATACTATTGAATACATATTCCGTCTGCTTTTCCGGATCCCCAGGCGCGACGACGTTTCCTGCGGCATCCATAGCCTTCTGTCCGGTCAGAAAAATCAGGTCTGCGCCGGGTAGCGGAATACGGATTCCGTGCGAATATTCGCCCATTAAAGCGGTAAAGTCACCTGGCGGACTCAGCCATTCGCTCTTTGACATGGTAGTATCTCCTGAGAATATAAGGGTGTGCTAAGATGATTCCAAATGGTAAGATCAGGCGCTGTCTGTATACAAAACACGCTGAAAACCGTTGCGAAGAGTGTGCCAATTAATGCAAAGTCTGCATTTAGAGCGCAAAATTATCAGTGGATGAAGCAAAAAACAGTTGACAATTTGTCGAAGTTAGCTTACTTTTAAATTATCCAATTGCCAGGTGTTTACGTCATAATGTCAAAGTCGTTAGCCGTCATCCAATCGTTTTATATCCCCTGGAAAGGATATTTCGATATAATCAACAGCGTCGATCAATTTATTTTATTCGACGATATGCAATACACCAAGCGGTCTTGGATCAATCGTAATCAGATCAAGACGCCGCAGGGGCTGCACTGGCTGACCATTCCGGTGCAGGTCAAGGGACGCTGCCAGCAGTCCATCAAAGATACGCGCATCGTCAATGCTGACTGGTCTCTTAATCATTGGGAAACGATTCAGAGGAACTATACACAGGCCGCGCACTTTAAACAATATAAAGAGATCTTCGAGGCCCTCTATTCTTCCTGCGCTGATACGTATATCAGCCAGATAAACCTTCGCTTTATTAAGACCATCTGTGCTATATTAAACATCAGCACTCCCATTTCGTGGTCGACGAACTATTCTTTACTGCCGGGGAAGACAGAAAGGCTGGTTGACCTCTGCGAACAGGTCGGAGCGGACGTTTATCTGACCGGACCTGCGGCGCAGAATTATATTCAGGAAGAGCTGTTCCGTGAAGCGGGTATCGAACTTCGCTATATGGATTATACAGGCTATCCCGAATATCCTCAAGCTTATCCCCCCTTTGTACACGAAGTCAGCATCCTCGATCTCCTCTTTAACACCGGCAGGGCAGCGCCGTCGTACATGAAGAGTTTTCCTGACGATGTCAATGCACCGGCATGAGTCAGGCGCGCAGAACGTCCAAAGCAGTGTTAACATGACCTCACAAAAAGGTAAAAAACAGATTTCCGTCATCATTCCAGTCTATAACGATGCCGAAGTCCTGCCCGAATTGCACCGTAGACTGCGAGCAGTTTTAGACGACCTCGCAGTTCAAAGTGAAATTATCTTCATCGACGATGGCAGCACGGACAAGTCTGTATCTGTTTTACTCTCTTTACAGATTTCTGATCCCGCCATCCAGGTGATAGAGTTGACCCGAAATTTCGGCCAGCCTAACGCCATTTCGGCGGGTTTGGGAGAAGCGCGCGGTGACCTGATTATCCTGATGGACTCTGATCTGCAGGACCGTCCTGAAGACATTCCCCTGCTGATTACAGCAATGGAACGCGACAAAACTCAGATGGCCATCGCGCGCTGGTCCGATCGCAGGGATGGAGGTTTAAAAGTCTGGGCGTCACAGCTTTTCAATAAAATTGCTAATAAAATTACCAGTATTCAGGTCGTTCCCCGAACCCGCGTTTTCCGCGCCATGCAGCGTGAGATTGTAGATGAACTTTTAAAGTCGGCGGAGAAGACGGCAACTCCCTTGAGCCTGCTCTGCTGGATGGGGTTTGACTATTCCGTCGTCGATCTGGTGCGCGACGAAAGATTTGCTGGTTCCAGCGGTTATACCTTCGTGAAAATGCTCAAGTTATCGCTGGATCGTATTTTCTCCTACTCACTCTTTCCCATCCGGATAGCCAGTATTCTGGGTATAATTCTAGGCTTTGTCAGCCTTTTCCTGGCGATCTATTTCACGGTTCAGAAGCTGTTCCTGATGAAAGTGGTGCCGGGTTGGACTTCCATCGTTGTCATTATGCTTTTCCTGCTGGGGATGAATTTCATCTTCATGGGCATCATCGGTGAATACTTAGGGCGCATCTATATCGAGACCAAAGACAGGCCCAATTACGTCATCCGCAAAATATATCGAGGCGATCATGACGACTGAACCTAAAAAAGTGATCATCATCGGAGGCACCGGCAACGGTTCTGTTGTCGCGGCAGCTATCGATGAGGCCAATGCCTGGGGTGATAACAGTTGGCAGATGGCAGGATATTTGAACGACCGCCATGACATCGGCGAAGAGATCGAAGGTTATCCTGTGCTGGGGCGATTGGCCGATGTTCAGACATTTATCCAACAGGGATACTATTTCATCTATGCAATTTTTCGCATCGATGGACAGGATAAGCGCATGGCCATGTTCGAAGGCCTGAACATCCCGCGAGACCGGTTGGCAACGTTTATACACCCCGCCTCTTACGTCGCAGGCAATACTGAAATCAGTCCGGGGTGTGTCATTATGCCGCAAGCTTCCATCTCGTCGGGAGCCCGGTTAGGGCTGGGAACAGTGGTGATGGTCAACGCCACAGTGGGGCATAACTCCAAAATCGGAAAACTCTGCCATATTGCCGCACAGGCCTGTTTAGGGTCATATCTGCAATTCGGCGACGGCGTGCATATCGGATTGAACGCTACTATCCGAGAAGGATTGATCCTGGCAAACCGGTCGACGGTGGCGATGGGCGCGGTGCTCTTGAATGACATCGCAGAAGATGAGATTTGGGCGGGCGTCCCGGCGAAATTCCTGCGGCGGGCAGTAAAGGAGTTTAACGATGTCGAATGAAGCTTACAAACGAACGTTGAGTGACTTTCATCCCGGTCAGGAATTTGAGCACTGGCCTCATAAAACGATCACGGAAAGTGACAACAACCAGTTCTGTATGCTGACCATGAACCATCATCCTTTGCATTCGGATGTGGAATATGCAGCAAGACAGCAGCACGGGAAAATCGTGGTGGTGGGGACATACGTGCTAAGTTTGGCTGTGGGGATGTCTGTTCCCGATATTTCCGGCGCCTGCATCGCCAATCTTGAGTTTGAGAAGATCACTCACCATCATCCGGTCTTCATCGGCGATACGATCCGGGCACGCACCCGGATTGTCGAGGTAAAACTTTCAAAGACAAAACCGGACCGTGGTGTGGTTACGGTCATAACGAAGGCCTACAACCAGAACGGGGATACGGTTCTGTCATTACGGCGAAAAATACTGATACCGAAAGAACTACCTTAGTCAAAGAGAAACTGACATGAGCGCTGAAAACGACAATCTTTCGATCCTGAGATCGCTGCTCTTTGTGCCGGGGCACATCGAAAAGATGCTGCTGCGGGCTGCAGAAATAGAAGCGGACGGAATTGTCCTCGATTTAGAAGACGCCGTGCCCGCCGGGCAGAAAGAGACGGCGCGCCATTGCGTTCGGAACGCATTAAAAGAGAATAATTACAAATCAAAAACAGTCTTTATCCGGGTCAATCCTTTTGAAAGCGGATTAACGCGCGATGATATTACCGCTTTCAGCGAACTGCCTTTCGATGGATTTGTTTATGCCAACACCAATGACGTTGAAGATATCGAGAAACTGAATCGCGAAATCCAACAGATCGAGATACTGGGACGCAGGAAAAGAGGGACCTATCGAATCATTCCGATTTTAGAATCACCGCGTGGGATCTTGAATGCCAACAGAATCTGTGATTGTTCGCCAAGAATTGTGGCTGTCATCTTCGGTTGTGAGGATTATCTGGCGGAACAAGAGGGGCGGCACAGTCCAGGAGAAGAAGCGTTATTAGCGCCGCGCACCCAGGTCGCAATGGCCGCGCACGCGGCAGGGATACAACCTATCGATACGCCATTTGTGAGAGTTCAGGATTTGCGTAATCTGCGGTCTTTTGCGGAAATTGGACTAACTTTGGGTATGTCAGGCATGTGCGCTCTGACGCCGGATCAGGTGACTGTCATCAATGACGTTTATACACCGAACGACGAGGAGATTCGCAACGCCACCTTGATTGTGGGGGCAGCTGAAAGTTGTGCTGCACAGAATCGGGGAGTCTGTGTTGTAGACGGAAGATTCATCTCGCCGCCGACGATTAGAGCCGCCCGAAAACTTCTGGCGCGCGCTGCCAGAATCCGCCGACAGAAGGAGGCGGATGATGATTGATTTGCTGCCTAAATTGATGCACGGCTACTTGTTCTTTTCGGCCAGTCAGCGATGGAGCGCGGAGCGCATCGGTGATTATCAGGATTTAAAGCTGCGCACGTTGGTTCGTCATGCGGCGAAGCAGGTCCCTTACTATCGACAGTTATTTAAGGAGATCGGATTCGATCCCGCAGCCTTCCGTGGCAGAGAGGATATGCATCGAATCCCTCTGCTGGACAAAGAAATGGTGCGCACTCGAGCGCAGGAATTGATTGCAGGCAACGCCAGACGGTTCGGGATCATCTGGGAATCGACCAGTGGTTCGACAGGCACTCCATTACACATTATCGTGGATCGCGGCGCCAGAGCCGGCAAACTGGCGACTCTGGTTCGCGCCTATCAATGGGGCGGGTATCGCTTCTGGATGAAGACGTTCAGTCTGCAAAGCTATTACCTCAAAAATGGCTTTTACGAAACTAAGCCGCTCTTCAGAGTGCTTCGCTATGATTCCAATCAATTTAAACGCGAGACGGCGATAGAGGTTATCAAACTGTTGCAGCGGGAAGAACCGCAGTTCTTTATGGGATTTCCCTTCGATCTGCTGGTGTTCAGCCGTTTTGCAGCGGAAGCTGATCTGAAAATCCCCTCTCCCAAGGCGATGGTCGTGTACGGTGAAACTCTGTCGGATCAAAAAAGAGCCTCTTTGGAAAAAGCCTATAACTGCGAGGTGTATAATTACTATTCTCAGCATGAATGCGCTTCGATGATAGCGGAGTGCGAAGAGCATTCCCTGCATCTGGTCGACGATTTCGCTTATCATGAATTTGTGCATACGGACGGAAGCGACGCGTCGAAGGCTGGTCGAGGGGAGTTAGTGGGGACAAACCTGTATAATTACGCCATGCCTCTCATACGCTATCGCACCCGGGATGACGTTACCTTTGATCCAGAACAGAAGCCGTGTGCTTGCGGCAGGCGCTTCACCACAGTTAGTGAGATTGTGGGGAAGCAGTGCGATTATATCGAAACGCCGGACGGCCGCTATTTGGGCGCGGTTATGTCGCATTCCATCGATAACGGCCAAGGGGTGGTGGTATCGCAGTGTGTGCAGGATACCATTGACCATCTCACCGTGAATCTGGTCGTGGATGGATCTTTTACCAAAGCATCAGAGACCGCGCTGGAACGCGACTTAAGAAAACGGTTAGGCCAGGAAATGCAGATCGATTTTCGCATCGTTCCTCAACTGGAAAAGCGGCCGGGTGGGAAAACGCCCTTTATTCTGTCAAAAATCGGTCACAAGTACGCTTAAATGACGATCCCCTTTAACAAACCCTACTTATCCGGTCGGGAAGAAGAGTATCTGCGGGATGCACTGCAATCGCGAGCGCACTGCGGTAACCGCACGTATACGGAAAAGTGCATCCGACTGATGAAGGAGAAGTACGGTTTTGGTGAGGTTTTCCTGACGCCTTCCTGCACCGCGGCGATGGAAATGGGAGCGATGCTGGCGGATCTGTCTCCCGGCGATGAAGTCATTTTGCCTTCGTGGACCTTCAGTTCGACAGCCAATGCCGTCGTTCTGCGCGGCGCGAAACCTGTCTTTTGCGACGTCGATCCCAAGACGATGAATATTGACGTCACTTTGATCGAAGGGCTGATCACCGAGCGCACGCGTCTAATCATGCCGATTGATTATATGGGTATCCCTTGTGATATGGACGTCATTTCAGCGATTGCACAGCGGCATAATTTAATGGTCTTAGAAGATGCGGCGCAATCTTTTCATTCCTATTTAAATGGTAACCCGTGTGGAACTCATGCAACGATGGCAGCTTTCAGTTTCCATGAATCGAAAAACCTGTCCTGTGGCGAGGGCGGCGCGCTGATTGTCAACGATCCCGCCTTGGTTGAGCGGGCGGCTTTCCTGCAGGAGAAGGGCACGGACCGCAGTCTGGTCATCAAAGGACTTCGCGCGAAATATGGCTGGGTGGATATCGGGTCCAGTTTCCTGCTGGCGGATCTGTTGGCGGCGGTACTATTCGCGCAACTGGAAGCGGTCGATGAAATCGTAACGTTGCGCAGTAGAATCACTGCTGGTTACTACGATTTATACCAGCCGTATGCTGATAAGGGTTATCTCGCTTTACCTATTATTCCAGAAAATGTCTTATTAAACCATCACGCTTATTTTGTAATCTTCGATACGGACGAAAATCAACAAAGATTCTTAAAACTATGTCGTGACCGTGATGTCTACCCTTTCCGAGGTTATCTGCCGTTGCACTCTTCGGTGATGGGGAGAAAATTCGGTTATCAGCCAGAAGAGGTGCCGATGACCGAGGCATTATCCGAAAGAATCGTGCGGTTACCATTTTATACCGATCTCGCAAATGAAGGGTTAGAAATCTGTCTGGAGGCTATGCGCGCAGTTCTACAGGAACTCTATGGATGCTGATGATTTGAAGAAAGGAACACGCCATGCTTACCATCACGCTTGACATGCAAAAAGAAGCGTCAAAACTGAAGCGTAGTTTAGAGAAACTTATCGGGTTTCCCCGCGCTTCGACACACCTTGATCTGTTAATCTCATCGATGACTGAACACAATCCGTTCAACTCTACCGCTGAAATCAGCGACTGGTTGAATGAATTGAACACCGATGATTACTTCAACGTCGAACAGATCTCTTTGATCGACCTGCGCAAGTGGTATTTCGATCCCTATACAGGCGATTTAGCTCACGCTACTGGCGGATTTTTTGCGATTCGCGGGTTGGAAGTCAGCACCAACATCGGGCCGGTACGGAAGTGGACGCAGCCGATCATCGACCAACCGAAAATCGGGGTGCTGGGGATCATCACCAAGAAGATCGACGGCATACTCTATTTCCTGATGCAGGCGAAAGCGGAACCCGGCAATATCAATACCTATCAATTGGCCCCGACGGTACAGGCCACGCGCTCAAATTATATGCGCCTGCACGGAGGCGATCCCACGCCATACGTAGAATATTTCCTGAATGGGAAGAAGGTAAAGGTACTTTTCGATCAGCATCAGTCTGAACAGGGGGCGCGCTTTTATCGCAAGCGGAATCGCAATATCATCATACAAATTCCGGAAGATGAAGCTATTCCACTGAAGCCGCACTATCGCTGGATGACGCTGGGACAGATCAAACGGTCGATGCTGAAGGATAACACGGTCAATATGGACGCCAGGTCGGTTATATCGCTGATCAGCTACTGTCCAGAAAACAAACCGGTAAAGAAACAGGTCAATGCGGCGGATCTGCAGGACTGTTTAAATAACTCACCTCTGGTTCAGAATCCCATCAGCGATTATCAGATTAAACTGCTGACATCTGACTGCGCCAACGCTGCTGCGCAGCACAGTATCGAAGAGCTGCTGCGCGGCTTAAGCCGTAAGAAATTCGAAGCAGAACTGGACACCCGACTGATTCCGCTGCACGACGTCAATGATTGGATGGTAACGTCTCATGAGATTTCGCATAAGCAGGGCTTTTATTTCTCCATTATCGGCACTCGAGTTGAATCCACCAGCCGCGAAGTTCCCGTCTGGGATCAGCCGATCATCAAACAGCGCGATTCGGGCATTGTCGGTTTCATCACCAAAGAGATCAAAGGCGTGATCCATTTTCTGGTGCAGCTGAAAATGGAAAGCGGTAACATCGATCTGCTGGGCATGGCGCCCACCGTGCAATGCATCACCGGTAGTTACGATCCGGCGAATCTGCCGCCGTACGTCGCCGAAATGCTGGAACCCTCACACACTTCCGTCGTCTTTGATACCATGCAATCCGAAGAGGGCGGACGATTCTACCGGGAAGAGAATCGCAATCTGCTGCTGGCCGGTGATGAACATTTCCCCATAGAGACCCCGCCCATGTATCTCTGGGTTTCGCTGTACCAATTGAAGCAGTTTTTAATATTCAATAATTTCTTAAACGTCGAAACCAGAAGCCTCTTGGCATTCCTATAGATGGATAAATCACATCAGATCGACAGACAGCATTGTCTACTCCTGGCGCTGACGCTGATACTGGCGTTAGCGCTGCGTCTTTTATTATTAGGGCATAAGCCGTTCTGGGCGGATGAAGGCTCTACCTGGTGGATGGCGCTGGGTGAGGTCAAATACCAGGCTCCCCGGATTTACTACTACGCCTTTAACTGGTCCATACAGCTTTTCGGCTGGAATGAATTTGCAGGGCGGTTTCCAGCAGTACTTTATGGTGTGATATCGGTGCTGTTGGTTTATCTGATCTGCCGGAATGTCTGGGGAAAACGCATTGCCTTGCTGGGATGTCTGCTGGCCGCCATTTCTCCCTACCTGGTGGCGGTGTCTCAGGAGATGCGGCATTACAGCCTGGCTGGTATGCTGCTGCTGGCTGCGATCTGGTGCATCGCAGATATCTTAAAAACCCAACGGTTTTCGCCTTACTGGTGGGCGGGCTTGTTGATTATCAGTTTACTGGGACAATTCACACACTGCTTTTTTGTATTCTTCCTGGGTTGCGCCTGCTTGACGTTTTTAATCACCTTCGGGTTGAAACAATGGCAGCGCTGGCTGCCCATGATGCTGGTCACTCTGGCAACACTGCTGACACAGATTCACCTGGTGCTGAGCACTTTGTCGCTGGCTGGAACCAGACCCAATGTCAT
>JAHJDJ010000298.1 GCA_018812585.1 bacterium | reverse complement strand
GCGACTTCACCAGCTCCCATGAACAGTCCCAGGAGGTGGTAATCAAGCTGTGTATAGACGGTGTCACCAATGCCGATGCCCAGAGAATCCCGCCCAAACCTGGCCATGGTTCCCCAATGTTGTTTTCCCACGGTTTCAGCCTCGGGAATACGCCCCAGACAGAGCAGCGGCGCTGCCGCGGTCGACAACGCTCCAGCCGCTAAGTTCAATCCTAAAACCTGGTCAGCGTTATGCAGGATTCCTGCCAAAGCAAATCCGACAATTCCTCCTGCGGCAACCAGAAAATAGCAGGCTTCCAGCCAGAAAAGCCGTCCCACTTCACGCCGCGAAACTAACAGCGCTGATGCTAAATCGCGCGGTATGAAGACCAGAATAATCCAGCAGGCCCAGCGCATGCCATCTGCCATTCCTTCCGCATGAAACCAGATGGAAGTATAAGGAGCGATGATCCATACAACTGCCGCGCCGATCAGTTGGGTGCCAATCCAATAATAGATGCCCGCTTTCCAGATTCCCCGATCAGCCCGCCCTTCCGCCAGAAATTTGATTAAAGGATAAAGCGCAAAGCTCTTCCCCATTAACGAAACGACAAAGAACGTCGCAATGGCCAGCGTATAGACGCCCAATTCAGTGTCACGGGGCAGATGGGTGTTGACGAACAGTATAACTGCTGCGCCGTAGAGCAGCGGTAGTGACTTGACCGCCAGCGCCCCGAAGGCTTTATTGCGATAGCGAAGTAGATCCAAGCGATTTGACGCCTTAAAACATTGAATACCTGTCAATTATAACAAAAAAAAACCATAAATGCAAGCGAGATTCCCTTAAGCCCTCGATGGAAAGGCAGGTTTACTGTTGCGAAAAGGGATTCTCCACTCGGAAGTTATTCCTCTACAATATGTGAACAGTTGACACTATTCACCAAATTCATAACATTCTAACTTGACTCTGTAATCCGTTGATACTATATTCAAACGAGTATTTACACCGAGTACCTTGCTCTTTAACAAAATGAAAGGTTATTGAACCTGGGAGGATAAGTAAACAGAAGAATGGCTTAAATGAACCGATTTGTCTTGTTCCCTGAACCCTTCGAGACGAGGTTTTATGCTTTAGTCAATGCGCTTTGTGTGATTTGCCTGACATTCCTGCTGACTACCACCGAGATTCATGCTGAAAGGCCACTGCTGGGGGATTCTGGCCTTAGTATTACCTCAGAAAACGCTACCTGCCTTGATTTAGTATACACGCTACCGGGATTCCAGTTAAAAGATTTTCACGTCAACGATCAGACTTATCAGACGGTCGTTATGCCCGGCGTCATTCTGCCGCATCAGGCAGGCGCGCCCAATTTGCCTTATCTTGGCAGGTATATCGCCGTCCCAGAGGGCGCCAAAGTCACCCTGAAGATAAGGGCTGTTGATACAGAGGTTTACTCTGATGTAAACGTCGCACCCGCCTTCGAGATCCCTGTCGATGGTGATCTCAATCCGATCCAGTTTAACGAAGACCCGGCGATCTATGGCGCGGATGAATTCTTTCCGCTCAATCCGGTGAGCATTGTGCGCCAGACCGAGATCCGCGGAGTCAACGTTATCCTTCTTGGGATCACGCCCTTCCAGTACAATCCCGTGACGAAGGATCTAATCGTTTACCAACGCATCCAGATGACTGTGAATTTCATTGGGGGAAACGGCCATTTGGGTGAAGATCGATTGCGCAGCCGCCACTGGGAACCAATCCTGGCGCAAAACCTGCTGAATTATGACACTCTCCCCAAAGTTGACTTCGATCATCTCGATCTATCGGATGAAGATGGTTGTGATTATCTGATCATTACTCCGGATGATCCCGATTTTATCTCCTGGGCAGACACCTTGCGCCGCTGGCGGAATGAACAGGGAATTATTACGGAAGTGGTCTCGTTAAGCGAAATCGGAGGAAATGAAGCGAACCTGATCAAAGGTTACATCGAGAATGCCTATAACATCTGGATTCTACCTCCCAGTGCAGTATTGCTGCTCTCGGACTATCAGCAATCCGGTGATCAATTCGGTATTACGTCGCCGATGTATTATGGTTGGCCTGCCGACAATCGGTATGCTGACTTCAATGATGACGGATTGCCTGAACTCGCGATGGCGCGAATTTGCGCTCAGGACGAAGAACAGCTTCAGTTGACCATCAACAAGATGCTTTCAAACGAGCGTGAGCCCTGCACAGAATCGCAGTTTTATGATAAACCAGTAGTCGCGGGTGGATTTCAGCCCGATACCTGGTTTATCCTTTGCTGTGATGTGATTGCTGGGTATTTCGAAGTAGAATTGGACAAGCATCCAATTCGGGAATACGCTATCTACAATGGGATTCCGGGTGAAACCTGGTCCGTAAATCCAAATACCTGGATGATCGTGGAGTATTTCGGGCCGGAAGGTTTAGGCTATATACCAGAATGCATGAGCCATCTGACCGATTGGGGCAGTAATGCGAGACGACTGAATACCGATATCAATAATGGTACTTTTATCATACAACACCGTGATCATGGCTCGATTGCCGGTTGGAGCGAACCATCCTATCATGTGGAAGATCTCCGCGACTTGACAAATAACTACTACCCCTATGTTTTTTCGATGAATTGTTCAACGGGGAAGTACCATACAAGCAATCAGAGTTTTTGTGAAGCATTTCATCGCTTTGAATATGGCGCTTTAGGATTGATGGCGGCGACCGGCACCGTTTATTCTTTTGTCAATGATACCTATACATGGGGAGTCTATGATTCCATGTGGCCTGATTTCGATCCCTTTTATGGATCGGAAAGCCGAGCCTGGGACCTGCGGCCTGGATTCGGCAACGTTGGCGGCAAGTATTATTTATCCGCCTCCTCCTGGCCCATTAATCCGCAGTGCAGCCACCTGACCTATCAGCTTTTCCACCACTTCGGCGACGCGTTTATGAGCCTCTACTCACAGTTGCCGGAATCACTCTATGTCAATCATCGCCCTACGTTGGAACCAGGATCGACGATTTTCTCCATCGAGGCGGAAGAGGATGCCCTGATTGGTCTCAGCCTTAACGGTGATTGTATTGCTTCTGTAACCGCAACCGGGGTGATGCAGAATATTCCCATCGATCCACTGGGAGCGGATCAGACGCTGCGTGTGACGGTCACAAAAACAAATCACTTTCGCTATATCGCACATGTGGTCTCTCTCTGTGGCGGCAGGTTTTCCTTAAATGATCTCGAAGAGGAACCGGTAATCACGTCTGAGCAGAACGATAGATTTGAAGTGGAGGAACCTTATCCACTTCCCTTTAATCCGACTACGATACTGACATTTTTCCTCCCGCAGCCTGGCGAGGTAGAAATCAGAATCTTCGATCTGTTGGGTCGTGATCTGACCGAACAGTGCAATTTGCCGGTTTTGTCGTACGAATTAACCGCAGGAAAGCATCGCGTGACGTTAGATACATCGAATTTAGCCTCGGGCGTTTATCTCTATCAGATAACCGCATCTAACGAAGTCCATAGCGGTAAACTCATTCTAATGCGGTAGCATGCCGCGAAAAAAATAAGGCGGTCTTTGTGGCCGCCTTATTTACGTCTATTTCTATCGAAAGTTACTTCATGTACACCACAGGAGTAACCTGCGTCTGTTTTCCTGCCTTTAATTGGACGTAATAAACACCTGCCGAAAGCCCCTCCGGGCTCCAGTGAACTTGATGTGTTCCCATTGTTTGAAGACCCTCGTCAAAGGCCGCAACCTGACGTCCCATGATATCGAAAACCGATAGATAGACCTGAGATTCTTCAGAGAGATCGTATGCGATCACTGTTTCGCTGTTGAACGGATTGGGATAGGCCCCTTCAATTTCAAAAGTGTTGGGTTTGTTCGGATCAGACAGCTTAGTAAGTTCATCGCCGGCTAGATCGGCCGTATTCATCAATCTGCGCACTGAATTTGCGATGGTGAAGTTGGGATTAGTGCCTTGCGCCATTACGTTCAGGACCAGGCCGGTATTCTCAGCGTGCCAGTTGTAATCCACCGCGTCGCCGACTTGTTCGAGAATCGGATACCAGAAAAAGAGCAGCCAGATCGAAACGGTTAGATCGTAGTGCACGTCACTGCGGATTCGCAGCGCGTCAAACTCTCCATAGGGAACCTGAGCTGTTCCGTAAGCGTCTACTTGACTGTTCATATTTGCTGTCAGTTCAATGCGAATATCGCCCGATGGGAACGTGAATTGTTCATCGAGATTCAAGGTGTTTGACCAGCTATCGCCGTAATTCAAGGGAAGGACCATTTGAGTCAACGGGGGAGTCAGCGCGAAATCGACCGTCTCTCCTTCGTAAGTGGTTTCCAAAGCGCCGATTAAATAACGATTGCGGCTGAGGAAATTGTACATCTTGCCCGGCTCGCTGATGCCTCCAATATTGAGCTGATCCGTCTGAATGACGATATTAGCTCGAGAATACTGAGGGGGTGATTGAGCAGGATCAAGGTAAATATCCGAAGTAATCAGCGATGTTCCTCCAGTTGTAAAATCCCATACTTGAGGTCCACCAGCGCTGCCCAGATTTACCGGAATGGAATCACTTTCGGTGTAGTATTGATACTCGACACCGACAGTTGATGGTATTTCGCGGCCATCAATCGTGATTTGTGCCATACTAACTGTTGTCAACAGTGCCAAGCTGATCAAGATTACTATCAACGTCCTGCGACTCATGCTTCCTCCTGGATTGAAGTTCCCCGCTGGAACATATTAAATTACCTGCTGCGAAGTGGGATTACCCCACTCTACTGGATAATTTAATGAAAAATTTGCGCAAAGTCAACATAAATAAAAAATCGTCTCTGTTTTTATTCAGTGTGATATACATTCATCGTTCAGTGCGATATTGAAGAAACAGGAAAATACTTGAAAAACGCGAATTTATTACGTATATTTTTTAGTTATATCCAAACAGGTGAAATGATGAAAGACAACATCCATCCATCTTATAAGCTGGTGAATATCCGTTGTGCTTGTGGCAACGAATTTCAAACCCGTTCGACTATCGGGAATATGACTCTGGATATCTGTTCTGCTTGCCATCCGTTTTTTACAGGTAAGCAGAAACTTATCGACACGGCGGGTCGCGTCGATAAGTTCATGAAGAAGTACAAAATCCAGAAATAGATCATTTCATGAGCTCCCCATCTGAGGAGAAAGATCGGCCGAAGGTCGGTGGCCAGGCGATCATTGAAGGCGTCATGATGCGAAGCCCTCAATGCGTCAGCGCCGCAGTGCGTCTGCCCGATGGGACTATCACGCAGAAGACCTGGTCGAGCCAGGCCTGGGCGAAACGCAATAAATTCGTGGGACTGCCGATCATACGCGGCGCGGTCTCTCTGGCTGAAGCGTTGGTCTTAGGTATAAAAACACTCAACTGGTCTGCTGACGTCGCGGTTGAATTCGAAAAGGGCATCGAGCAGAAGAAAAGCGCCTGGGACAGCCTGCTTATGGTGGGCGCCATGCTATTTGCCATCTTGCTGGCTCTGGTACTCTTCATGTGGGCGCCTTATCAGATCGCCACGGTGCTGCATACAGATCAGCATCAATCGCTGTTCCACCTCGTCGCGGGTTCCCTCCGCATTCTCTTTTTCCTTATTTATATCTGGCTGATTTCGCTGTCGAAGGACATCAAGCGCGTTTTTCAGTATCATGGCGCTGAACATCAATCGATTTATACCTATGAAGAAGAAGCCGATCTTACGGTGGAAAACGCTCGCGCTCGCTCCCGCTTTCATCCCCGGTGCGGAACCAGTTTCATCCTGATCGTGGCTTTGCTGACCATGCTGATCTTCGTGATATTTGACGTGGTTTTCGTCAATATCTGGGGCAACTATTCCAATGCTCTGATGCGGCTGCTTGTACATCTGCCGTTTCTGCCGCTGGTTGCAGGCGTCTCCTTTGAGGCGCTCCGCTTGAGTGATCGCTACAGTGATTCTGCTTTCTTCCGTCTTCTGATTGCGCCGGGATTAGCGCTGCAGCGTATTACCACAAATCCGCCGGATGACAGTCAGATTGAGGTGGCCCTCACCGCACTGAAGACCGCCTTGCCGGAAAACCTTGAGGAAAATCCAGAAAACGTCCTTGCTGCTGAATCTCCAGTCGCCAATGGCTAAATTCAGGAATACAGTTTGCAATCATATTTACTTTATTCCGCATCAGCGAAGTTTTATTTTAGTTTTGCGCTAATTACTGTTCTGGTACTATGAAAACTTTGCAGTAGGTCTGCAAATTTTGCTTAAATAAATCATCGTTTGAACGTTCATGCTCGTCATCCTGTTGCTCACCTGCGCCTTAATTCTCTACGGTATCTGGGAATTCTCTGCTCATCAGCGCAACATTAGAAGCATCCCCATCCGCATCCATGTCAACGGCACGCGCGGTAAATCTTCCGTAACCCGGTTAATCGCCGCGACGCTGCGTTCCGGAGGATTACGCACCTACGCCAAAACGACCGGAACCCTGCCTCGCGTGATTGATGAAAAGGGACTGGAGATGCCGGTATTGCGTCCCACCTATATACCGAATATTATCGAACAGGTTAAAATTATTGATTATATCCATAAGCACAAGCCTGATGCTATGGTGATTGAATGTATGGCAGTGCAGCCGGAGTATCAGTGGATTTGCGAACACCGCATGGTGAAGGCGACTATCGGGGTGATTACCAATGCGCGGCCCGATCACTTGCGGGAAATGGGTCCGTCCATGGAGAATGTGACGCGCTCGCTATTAAATACGCTGCCTGATGGGGGTATCGCCTTTACCGCTGAAAAACGGATGTTCCCGCTGATGAAGCAGGAAGCTGATAGAAAGCATGTGGCGATCATCCAGATCCCCAAAGAATCGGTAACGGATGAGATGATGCACGGCTTCAGCTATCTTGAACATCGCGAAAACGTCGCTGTGGCGCTGGCTGTTGCTAAACATCTTGACATTTCTGCTGAGAAAGCTCTGCAAGGGATGTATCAATCCCATCCGGACGCGGGCGCCTTACGGATGTACAAAGTGGGAGATAAGGGGAAGGAAGTTCGATTCATCAACGCCTTAGCCGCCAATGACCCCGAATCGTCACTCAGTGTCTGGCAGAAGGTGCGTCGCCTCTACAGCCAGGATGTCACTGTCATCGTTTTGCTGAATACCCGCGCAGACCGCTTCGACCGTTCCATCCAACTGCTCGAGATGATCGGAAATCACATCAAATACGATCATATCATTTCCATCGGTGAGAAGACGGCGATGCTGGCACATCACTATCGTCACTGTAATATCAACAAATCCAAAGTTGTCGATATGGGGTTGACCCGTACCGAGAGCGTGTATCATAAAGTAATCGATCTCACGAAGGAAAAGGCTCTGATTCTCGCGGTTGGTAACATGGGGGCCGGAGGATTAGCGGTGGCGAATGTCTTCCGGGATCGAGCGAAACAACAGGAAAAGGAGAACCGTAGTGGTTGATCTTGCCGTTGGTTTAGGCGTTGTATTCAGTCTCCTCTTCAACGAATTCTTTGGCGTTGCCGCGGGTGGTATCGTAGTGCCGGGGTACATCGCTCTGCAGATGCATGATCCCTATCAACTGCTGGGCACACTGGTCGTGTCATTTCTGACATTTCTGATTCTTAAAGGCGCATCACATTTCATTTTTATCTATGGTCGACGCCGCATGGTGCTGGCAATTTTGATCGGATTCCTGTTGGGGTATCTGTCCCGGGAACTGGTCCTGCATAATCTCTTCGAAGTCGACATCCGCTTTCAGGCAATCGGGTTCATTATCCCCGGTCTGATCGCCAACTGGATGGAACGGCAGGGATTGTTTAAAACTATCGCAGGTGTGATTATCGCTGCATCTGCAGTTCGCTTGCTGCTCATTATCATTACTGGCGGAGAGATCTTTGGCAATGTATAGACCCTCAATGAAATCGAGACGCACCCTGGCCTTGCTTATGGTGTTGGCAGCGGTTCTTTTTTATTGGGCCGAAGGCAGCCGGATGCAGGTGAAGCAACCGTTTTACGAACTGAAAATCGAAGCTGCCCAAAAAATGGTCACAGCGTTGGACGCGGTACGTCTGAATCGCCTTGAGGCAGGCTGGGCTCTGGATGAAGTCAACGACCCTTATCAAAGCGCCCTGGTTGGGTTACAATACAGTATCATCACGACGGACGAGGGTGATCTGGGCGCTAAACTGACCACCATTAATCCTAATTTCTCCGCGGTAGTCTTACAGATGTTGAAGGATGCCGGAGTAGGAGAGGGAGATAAGGTGGCCATCGGCGCAACCGGTTCCTTCCCAGCGTTAAATATTGCCGCGATCATCGCCTGCGAAGTTATCGGTGCGGAACCAGCGCTGATTACATCAGTTGGAGCTTCCATGTGGGGCGCAAATAATCCCGATTTCACCTATCTGGACATCGAACATCTGCTCTACGAAAAGCAGATTATCAAGCATCGCTCACTGGCCGCTTCCATCGGTGGCGGAGATGATATCGGCAGATCTATCTCACAGGCTGGGCGAATCGCTATCATTGACGCCGTGCGTCGTAATGATATCCCCTATATCGATGCAGATTCTCAAACCGCGTCGCAACAGCAGCGCCGGGCTGTCTATCATCAATTCTCCGGCGGTGAAGCATACAAAGTATTTATCAACATCGGTGGAGGTATCGCAGTCCTCGGGCATCCAGCCAATGCTGACTTGATTCCTTCAGGATTAAATAAGACATACTTGCAGATGAATTATCCGGGACGAGGCTTGATTCATGAATTCTGGGAGCGCGGTATTCCGGTTATGAACTTTGTCAACGTCAATCATATCGCCAGTGAGTACGGTTTGCCGCAGTCCCCGGTACCCCTGCCGCCGGTCGGAGCTGGAGCTATTTTTTCCGTGGAACGGTACAACCTCAACGTTGCCTGGATTGCTGTCGTAATACTGTTTGCTGCTCTAATTTTAGTTCTTATATTGGATAAAGAGAAACATAAACTCTGGAAGCATGGTGTCGAACCCGACACTCTGTTATAGACCCGTAAACAGCTTTTGGGGCTGATGGGCAGAAAGATGACTATGAACGTGTGCAAAATCGCTGTGGTTATGGCCTTGATCGCTATTCTTGGGATCGGTGTTGCCAGCGCACAAACTGGATTTGTCTGGGATTCGATTAAGCCTGCAAAGGCGCCCTCTGGCGTCAAAGCGCTGGTCATGGGGAAGGAACTGACTTATTATCCATTAGAGAAGGGTAAGGAAATAGTCATCACCGTAACTGGTCCCACTCGGTTGAAGGTTTTAAGCAGAATCGAATTTGGCGAAGAGAAAAGCGGTGAAAAGAGTTATTACCTGCGCTATGAATTGGATGGCAAGGGGAACACAAAATTTCGTCGTGTCGCGACCGCCTCTGCAACTGCGGTTTTAGCTGAAAAGCGCGCTATTCATCTGGGAACCGCTCAGAATGTGTACATCAAAGTGCCTGATGGAAAGCACACTTACCGCTTTTATGTCGGCTCCAAATCGACCTATCGTCTATTCTGCCGCTTTTATGAACGCAGCGCCGCGGTTGAGACTGAATCTGACAACATTGCGCTTACGCCAGCGCGTTTTACAACCGTAATTCCCATTATCGTCAAAGAAGATGAAGCCTCTTACTTTCGCATCGGATCGCAGGATTCCGTTGAGTTAAGCGTGATTGGCCCGACCACCATCAAGGTCTTGTCCCGCCTGGAGCACAACCCGGCCATGTTCGCTAACGAGAAATTCCGCATTCGCGTCTTCGAAGACACGATTGAAAAGCAGACCTATCCACTGCGGTCAGCGCCCTCAGAAGTGGCAGAATATGGTTATGTGACTGATACCGTGCTGGGCAAAGGCGCAAAGTTCTTCATCGAAGTTCCCAAGGGCAAGCATCTCTACCGTTTTGAAGTTATCGATAACGGCAGAAATGCCTTACTGCGTTTCTTCATTCCCCAAAAAGATTTAAATAACAATCTATAAATCATGTCCGCCGGATCCAAGTGGTCTACTATCGCTTCTATGTTAACTCTACTGGTGTTTCTTGGAGTTACCCCCAGCCAGGCAAAGTTAAAAGTCCCCTTCACCCTGAAGGTCAGCTATTCCGGCGCTTACGATGACAACATCCTGCGCTATTCAGACCGCGATCTGGATCGCTTTGAAAATGACAGCGAAGTTTATCCCTCCGAAGTAACTACCACGGACGATTGGGCGAATTCCTTCACCTTCCGGCTCTATAAAGACGTCAAGCTGGGGAAGTACTTCCGTTTCCGGCCTTATTATAATTTCAAGATTTCACTATATTCCATTAACGAGCAGAAGAATTATTCTTCACACTTCTTCCTGGCCAGGTTTACCTACCGGTATCGCTACTATCTTTACTTACAATATAGCGTCTTAGATGACTACTATTTGCGTCTTTACCGCGACCGGGACAGCGGCGTCTATCATAGCTGTGAGTTTGACCAGTACAAACCCACGGTTAAACTGCGCT
This sequence comes from bacterium, assembly GCA_018812585.1. GTDB lineage: Bacteria > Electryoneota > B3-LCP > B3-LCP > B3-LCP > JAHJDJ01. The sequence continues at coordinate 10,554 of JAHJDJ010000298.1, read as the reverse complement.
GGCACTTTTCACCGTTTAATCTGGAAGCCTCATACAGTCGAGAATTGCTCTATTACAATCCTCACTTCACCGAATATGATAACGAAGGTGATGTCTGGGGAATCGAAGCATCTTATGAACTCCCTATAAAATTGCAGCTTTCTGCGGGTTATTTTCTGACTGTCGCGGACAATGTCGGATTTGACCAGACGGGCGCCTTCATTCCGGTTGATCCCTCTGAAGATGCCGAGTATGGCGATAGCTCATATGAGGAAGATGAATTCATCTTTAACGTGAGATATCCGCTGCCAGTTAAGAAATCAATGCAGTGGGTACTGTTCATGAATTTATCGCAGCGCTTCCGCTATTACCAGACTGATCTATCGGTCCTTGACGATCCATTTCATGCCGGCAGAGAAGACCATCGCACCATTATAGACACGGGCGTTTCATTTTCGCCTTCTTCAGATTTAGATATCGAATTACAGTTCACAATCGATCAGCGCCGCACTGACTCACCTGCAGAGACCGTCTCCAGCATCAAAGATTATGACCGCCGCACCGTCGAGTTGATCGTGACCTATCAGGTCTTTTAACGGATTAAAATCACCCTCCTCTGTATGTCGACTTTACAGAAATTTTTAGCTCTATTTGGTCTGCTGGCAGGCGTTCTGATATTGGGCGCGGTGGGTTACAGCATTCTTGAAGACTGGTCATTCTTTGACAGCCTCTATATGATGGTCATCACGGTTGCCACCGTCGGTTTTAGAGAAGTTGGTAGTTTATCTCAAGCCGGGAAGTTATATACTATCGGCGTGATCCTAGTAGGTGTAGGCGTCGTCGGTTTTACCTTATCAAACCTGACGGCTTTTCTGGTGGGCGGGCAAATTCAGGAAATGTTACGAGCGGGCAAGAGGCAGAAAATGTTGTCTAAATTGAAAAATCATTACATCGTCTGCGGCGCCGGGCGTATGGGGTATGAGGCAGTACGGGAACTATCTCACGAGACGAAGAAAGTCGTGGTTATCGACAACGATGAAGAGACGCTGGCGAAGTTGGAGGACGAGAAGGTGCTTGTTTTACGCGGCGACGCCACTGATGACGACACGCTTCGCAAAGCTGGTGTTGAACACGCCAGAGGTCTTCTTGCTACCTTGCCGGAAGATGCTGACAACGTCTACGTGGCGTTGTCTGCTCGAGGAATTAACTCCAAACTGCTGATCATCGCCCGCGGAACTGATACCAGTTCAGAGAAGAAATTGCTGAAGGCGGGAGCGAATCGAGTGATTCTGCCTTACCAGATCGGGGGGCGGCGCATGGCAACGATCCTTTTGCGGCCTGAAATTGACGATTTCCTGGAACTTGTCATGGGCAAAGACGAGTTATCCCTGAAGATAGAGATAGTCCCCGTGGTCAATAAAAGTTCTCTGGATGGTATTACCCTGAAGGACTCCAACATTCGTCAAGTAACAGGAGGCGCCATGGTGATGGGCATGATCCGTACTGGCGGAGAGATGATTCCTAATCCACCGGGTGACCAGCAGTTCTTCGGCGGCGATCAGCTCATCGTCATTGGAAAACCGGACCAACTCGAAAAATTGAAGCAGATGGCTTCATAAATGGCACGCATTCTTTATATCAGCCCAGAACATATATCCGGAACCTTATCGCTCTTCCAGCGCGGCCATATCGATAACGGTCACGAGTGCCGTTTTGCTACTTTCTTCCCGGCTTCTTCAGGATTTCCTGAGGATATCTGCCTGAATTTACCGCTCATGCCAGATTCCGGCTGGATTAAAGCTCTGAAATCCAGAGCTTACCAAAACACGCCTGAAATGCTCGGACAGGCTGATCGACCGGGAAACCCGCCCATCTGGAGACCCAATACCGCCGCGGAAGCGGTCTTTTTCTTTCTGCGCGATCTGCTGATAGCGCCTCGAGTCAAGTCAGCGGTCAAACAGCATCACCTGGATCAATTCGACGTTATTCATTTAGAGCAGGGGCTGGATTTTTTCCGCGACGCCAGATTCGCACGCAAAATGAAAGAACGGGGCGCCAAGATTGTCTGTTTCTATCACGGGACAGATTTGCGCAACCGCGGAGTTCTTCCAGCCGTCGATAAATTGAGCGATCTGAACCTGACCAGCGAATTGGATCTGCTAAAAAAGCATCCCCATATCAAGTACCTTCATCTTCCTTTCGATGTCGATAGTTTCACAGTTAAAGAGCATGAAAACGACCCGCTGATTATCGGACATGCCTGCCGGGGACCCGCGGCACGTCACTTCAAAGGAACGGATCAGATTATTGCCGTAGTTAAAGAGCTGGAATGGGAATACCCCGTCAAACTGGACTTTGTCGAAGGAGTGTCCCATGACGCATGTCTGCAGCGCAAAGCAAATTGGGATATCGCTATCGACCAGATTGCAGACGTCGGGGGGTGGGGGTACGGCATGAATTCCCTTGAATCACTATCTATGCGCATCCCGACCTGTACACGGATGCGGCCGGAATGCGACAAGTTTTTTACAGATCACCCCTTCATCAATGTCACGCCCGATACTCTGAAGAACGAACTGATCTGCTTAATTGAAGATAGATCATTCAGGCAGAAAAAAGCACAGGATGGGTTGGATTGGGTCAAGCGGACGCACGCTTTAAGCAGCGTCATGGCAAGATTGTATGATTATTACGAAGAAGCAGGAATTTTCCTATAAAGAGCTATGAAATTAGTCTGGATTGCACAGGATTTACACATCGGAGGCGGGCAGCGCGTGATCTGCGAATTATCCCGGCAGATGGAGCAGCGCGGTCATGACGTTACCATACAATATCCCAAAGGCCGCGGCGGATTTCAACTGCCGGAATCGATCCAGACCCGTGAATACGGCTGGGAAATAAAGTCTGCTACGCTGTCGATACTGGCCAACATGCCTGCTGCCATCGCCGACGTTCCCCTCTGCGACTGGGTGCTTTGCAGTATGCCCATCTCAGCGTTTTCCGGTTTTGCCGCGGCGAAACTACGCGGCGCGAAAATGCTGTATTACATCATGAACGATGAGCGCATCCTGTTTGATGATCGCAGCCTGATGAAATCCAGTCTTCTTCTGCGCTTGTATCACGCGATCACCGATTTAGCGCATAAACTTCCTGTTGAAATAGCCGTGAACAGTCAATGGACCGGCACCAGAGTGCAGCGCCGCCACGCTTATGGCTTCCCGGTCATTCCCCACGGAGTCGATATCGAAACCTTCAAGCCGGATGGGGATCGGCTGGAACACGATGATCGTTCTGTCATCATGACTGTGGGCCGGCGGCATCTCTGGAAAGGTCTGGCAGAACTGATTCAGGCGCTGAACCTGTTAGCTGGAAAGGGACAGAACTCCTTCCAACTCTGGATTATTTCACAGGACGATCTTGATCTTTCGCAGGCGCGCTTTGAGGTCCGGATTATCAAACCTTCCGGAGACGAAGAAATAGCGAAGACCCTGCGCTCGGCAGATGTTTTTGTCCATCCTTCCTGGTTCGAAGGATTCGGACTGCCGCCCCTGGAAGCAATGGCTTGCGGCGCCCCCTGCGTGATCACCGATTGCGGCGGCGTCCTCGAATTCGCCCGTGATGGGGAGAATTGTCTCCTGACTCCGGTTCGAAATCCAGAGAAGATGGCAGACGCAATCGAAAAGTTATTGACAACCGAAAAGTTACGCCAAAAGTTAATCAGGGCAGGGATAAAAACAGCCGCTCCGTTCACCTGGTCTCATGCCGCGGATCGCTTGGAAGAAATTTTGATCAAAACTTCATGAAAGTCTGCGTCATCATACCCGCATATAACGCCGCTGAGACCATCGGAATCGTGCTTACGGCTCTCAGGCAGCAGACATTCACCGACTTCGACATAATTCTGGTCGATGATGCTTCCACCGATGAAACCGCAGCAATTGCCGAAACATATCAGACTCAACTGAATCTGCGCATTCTGAAAGCGCCCGAAAATCTGGGGCGGTCTCGAGCGCGGGATTTCGGCATAAAAGAATCGCCTGCAGAGCTGATCCTTCTGCTGGACAGCGACATTGAAACGACGTCGGATTATGTTGCAGCGCATGTCGCTCTGCATCAAAAGTCGTTAAATGCTGTGGGCGTGGGAGTGTTACGCTATCCCTCCCATCTGGCGGGACGCGCGCTGGCGAACTATTACTCTTCACGAGGTGGCGCTCGATTGAAGCCCGGTGAACCTTTACCAGGCAAAGCCTTCGTATCTTGCCTCGCTTCGTTTCGCAGAACCCTGTATGATCAAATCGGAGGATTCGATCATCGCTTCAAGGTCTATGGTGGGGAGGACCTCGATTTAGGATTGCGCTTTCAGAAAGCTGGATCGGCGATGACCTACCTCCAAGAGGCAGTCGGTTACCACCATCATCTTCGCTCAGTGCTTGAAGTGATGCAGACTCTGCAGTCCTATGGAGAGCAGGGAATTCCGCTGGTATTCGATCGTCACCCGGAGTTCGCTGTGGAAATGAAACTGGAAGATCTGCAAAAAGGATCTCCGCGAATATGGCGCGCCCTAATCACATCGCCCATCTTCTACTATCCTCTGCTCTCAGTCGTCCATCTGCTGCAGCGCCATAAACTGCCCTTATCTCTGCTGACCTACCTGATTTACTGTGCCTATCGCAAGGGTTTTTCCCGCTATACTCGTTCAGCTAAGGTAAAACCCTAATCCGAAAAGTATCGCTTGACTTTCGCGCCCTTTTTCAATACATTATCAGTTTACGATTATAACTTGATTTAACCGGTCATCAGCGCGATGCAAGGATAATTTATATCATGGTTAGAACAGTCTATGCTGCGGCGACTCACGGTATTGACGGCTCCATCGTCGTCGTCGAAGTTAATCTGGAAGGTTTTATGCCCGGGTATGCCACTGTGGGTTTACCCGACAACGCGGTCAAGGAGTCCAAGGAACGCGTCTTTGCCGCCATTAAAAACAGCGGATATGTCTACCCGCAGAAGCGGGTGACGGTGAATTTAGCGCCTGCCGACGTGCGCAAAGAGGGATCGGCTTATGATTTGCCGATTGCCCTGGGTATCTTAGCTGCATCCGGTCAGGTTGATTCCGATGAACTGGATAAGTATGTCATCCTGGGTGAACTTTCCCTTGAGGGTGAAGTTCGTCCCATCCGCGGCGCCATGTCAATCGCATTGGCTGCTGCCGAAAAAAGGTATCCCTATATTATCGTGCCCCAAACCAACGCCCGGGAAGCGGCGATGGTTCCCGGGATCACGGTGCTGCCCGCTTCCAGCCTGGTTCAGGTTGTAGAACACTTTAACGGCGATAGGGCAATGAGCCCTACGACGGTGAATGTCGATGAGCTGTTCTTTCAGCATTCGCGGTATCCTCTCGATTTAAAGGATGTGAAAGGTCAGGAGGCGGCTAAACGCGCCCTGGAGATTGCGACTGCAGGCAGTCATAACATCATTATGATTGGACCGCCAGGATCCGGTAAAACGATGCTGGCAAAACGTTTCCCGACGATTCTGCCGCGCCTGACCATAGAAGAAGCTCTGGAAACGACGAATATCCATTCAGTAGCCGGATTACTGCCGCCCGATCAGCCCATGCTGGGCACACGTCCTTTTCGCGCGCCGCATCATTCCACTTCCGGGCCGGGATTAATCGGGGGTGGAAAATACCCGCGGCCGGGTGAAGTGTCAATGGCACATAACGGTGTGCTCTTCTTAGATGAATTGCCTGAATTCAGAAAGAATGTCTTAGAAGCCATGCGTCAACCGATGGAAGATGCGCGCGTGACGATTTCAAGAGCCCTGGTATCAACCACCTTTCCAGCGCGATTTTTACTGGTTGCGGCCATGAATCCCTGTCCCTGCGGCTATTTTGGAGATGCCAAAAATCAGTGTACCTGTTCACCCGTCACGATACAGCGTTACCGGGCGCGCATCTCCGGGCCGCTGATGGATCGCATCGACATCCATGTCGAAGTTCCTGCAGTGAAGTTTGAAGAGCTCTCCTCGATGAAAGAAGGGGAATCCTCAGAAAAGGTTTTAGCACGCGGCCAGATGGCGCGGGAAATCCAACTGCAGCGCTTCAAGGGAAAAAATGGGATCTATGCCAATGCGCACATGGGATCCAACGAAATCCGCGATTACTGCGCACTTACAGAGGACAGCATGGCGTTGCTGCGCAACGCCATTGATCGGTTGGGTTTTTCTGCCCGTGCTTATGACCGCATCCTGAAAGTCAGCCGCACCATTGCCGATCTCGAGCATGTAGACCAGATTCAACCGGCCCACGTCGCCGAAGCAATACAATACCGGTCTTTGGATCGGGAGATACTCTGATGTCTGAAACTCCGCCCAGATTCATGGTCGACCGGGACCTGTTCCAACTCTGTAAGGCGCTGCGGATTCTGGGATTTGACACCTTGAACCGAAGCGATCTCGCGCCGCGGGAAGCCATGCGGCACGCCGTCGAAGAGCGCCGCATCTGGATCAAAGAGGATATGGAAACCGTCGCCCCGGAATACGGAGTGCGTTATTTTGTCGTGCATTCTATTGCAGCTGAAGATCAATTATTGGAGCTCGAAGCGCAGTATCATTTAGCGCAGTTTGCCGCCCCATTTGCCCGTTGTCTGAAATGCAATGTACCGATTTCAGACGTCGATAAATCATCCATTGAAAATCGTGTCCCGGAACGGGTTTTTCGTTCATTTGATAAATTCTATAAATGCAAGAGTTGTGATCGAATTTATTGGCCTGGAACTCATCTGCAGCGTATGAAAGATCGGTTGCCTGCTTGGAACTGGACGCCCGATCAGTAAAGACCTGCCTACTCTGAAATAAACGAAAAACTCATGGATGCGAAATCATCAGACCATAATCTTAGTATTCTTTTAAGACAGTACGCCGAGACACAGCCGGAAGAACCGCTGTTGTACTATAACGAACTGGAGATTCCTGCTTCCACGGTATGGCAAGACGCCTGCAGATTAAGCCGCGGTTTGCAGCAGAATGGCGTGCTTTTCGGCAGCCGCGTCTTGTTGATGCTCCCCAATTCTCCAGAATATTTGACGGCCTACTATGCCATTCTCATCGCCGGCGCCATCGTCGTTCCGGTCAATGTGATGCTGCGTGAACGTGAACTGCATTATATGATGGAAGACAGCGAAGCGTGTGCGATCATCGCACAGGAATCTTCGGTGCAGGACGTCATAAACGCCGCTTCTTCACTGGTGACCATGAGAACGCTGATTCTCTGCTCCCCGCAGGAGCGTCCCAATACCATTCGTTTACGCGGCCTTATCGAATGGTCGGAGCCTGCTGCAGGGCCCGCCGAAGTTTCCCCTGATGATACGGCGGTTATCATGTACACTGCTGGCATGACTGGTCATCCCAAGGGAGCTGAATTGACTCACCGCAGCCTTCTGGGGAATGCCCGCAATGGTATCGACATCATGCGAGTTCGATCCAAAGACCGTATTCTGGGTGTTCTGCCCTTTTATCATGCTTATGGTCAGACCGCCGTTATGAATCTTTCCGTCGCCGCGGGCGCCGGTATTGTTCTATTGTCGGATTTTGACCCCGTGCAGGTCATGGATGCAGTTGAAAAGTATCAGATTACGATCTTCATGGTGACGCCCTCCATGTACCGTATGATTCTGTTAGAAACGGAGGGACGTGCTTATGATTTCAGCTCAGTGCGGTACTGTGTTTCAGGTGGATCTGCGTTAAAACCGGAGCTTCTGGAAGCTTTTGAGAAGCGGTTTAACGCCTCTATCTATGAAGGATATGGATTATCCGAAACGTCAGCAATCGCCACATTCAATCAATTAAATCATGATCGCCGCCCCGGGTCTATAGGCACACCCATAGATTGCGTGGAGGTCAAACTGGTTGATGATCTGGGAGAAGAAGTCAATCCCGGTGAAGTCGGTGAGATTACCATCAAATCAATCTTCATGATGAAAGGGTACCTGCATCGGCCGGAAGCAACCAAAGCCGTGCTGAAAAATGGCTGGTTTTACACAGGTGACCTGGCTCGTCAGGATGAGGATGGTTATCTTTACATTATCGACCGGAAGACCGACATGATCGTCAAAGGCGGTTTCAATGTTTACCCGGTGGAGATCGAAGAGTTGCTCATGTCGCACCCGGATATTGCTGAAGCCGCTGTGATCGGTATCCCCGATGACATTCAGGGTGAAGAGATCAAGGCGTGTATTGTCCTGCGAGAAGGCAGTCAGATCAGCGCTAATCAGCTTTCAGACTATTGCCGCCAGTATATGTCTCGCTATAAGTGTCCACGATATATCCAATTCTATCAACAGCTTCCACGAAATCCACAGGGGCGTGTCTGGAAGCAAAAATTACGCTCATTGTCCAGTTAATGGGAGTCCATGATGGGTCTGAAATTTCGTCTTGCCGCGTCGGATGACTGGGAACAGTTCAACCGCCTTTATAAGCTCTGCTATCCCCTGATAGATACCACCGAAGAGCAGCGTCACAATTACTTTTCGGCCAATCCACGCTGTTCACTGGATGATATAATCATGGTATTGGACGGCAAGGAAATCGTTGCTTCGATGATAGCTTATCCCTTTACCATGTTTCAGGAAGGGATCGAATCGTTTGCCATTGGGATCGGGAATGTTATGGTTTCTCCCGAAAGGCGCAAAGAAGGCTTAGCGGGCGAAATGATGCAATATGGGCTGGAAAAGTGGGAATCCGAAGACGTTCCTGCTTCGATGTTGTACCCCTTCCAGCATTGCTTCTACCGCTACATGGGATGGGGGTACGCAGGGGAAATCCGGCAGTATAACATTTTTACCGAGCAGCTCGCTGATTTTAGCGAAGCGCTGGAAGCAGATGATCTGCGGGTAGAAATCGTGACCGAGCAGAATTTCGACGATCTCTTCAATTTCTATGATGCCATGGCGCGTCAGGGGAATTGTATGTTAAAGCGGAATGAGCTGTTCTGGTCACAGTATATGTTAGCGCCTCCTCGATATGGGGTGTTGGCTTATGATGGCGCTGAAGTGGTGGGGTACTTGATCTATACTCCAGAGGAAGTGAACCCATCCGATCCATTCGTGCAGCAGATGGTCGTTAAGGAATGGTTTGCGCCTTCATTGGACGCTCGAGACGCGCTGCTCGGTTTCATCGCTCGGCAAAGCGATCAGATAGAGAGTGTCCAATTACCGTTGCAGCCCAACGAACCGTTGCACCTCTGGTTGGATGATCCGCGCAACAGAGAACGTAAAATGATACATCGGCTTTATGCCAAGACTGCAGAGGTTGGTTTAGGATGGATGTATCGCCTGGTAAACCTTAAAGCCGCCTTCGAAAGCGGCCGCCGGTTTAACGGCGTCAAAGGTGATCTGACCGTTGAGATGGAGGATGAGCAACTGGGGGATCGCAAACTGAATGTCGTGTTTTCAGGGAGCGGCGCAAAAGCTGACGGTAAGGGTGGAAAAAGCAAGCGACTCCTGAGTGGCGAGGTCGATATGCTGTCTCAGCTCTTCTGCGGATATATGAGCGCTCAACAGGCGTATGATTTCGGTCTACTGGAGTTCGAGGGTAGCGATACAGTCGATTTCTGTCAGCAGGCATTTGCCCTTCCACCGCCCGCTTGTTTCGACCTGTTTTAGCCCAATTAGTAAAGCGAATTCACCTGATTTTGCTTGACACTAAATAGGATAATTTGTACATTTAAGGTTCACTTATTTGCAGGGATTAAAATGCGGATAGCAATGCTTACCGGCGGCGGAGACTGCCCCGGATTAAATGCTGTAATACGAAGTGTAACCCGGCGTGCCATCGAAACTTACGGATGGGACGTCATGGGCATAAAAAATGGCTGGCGCGGTCTGGTGCACAGCGAAGTCGAACCTCTTTCACTTTACTCTGTCTCCGGAATTTTACACCGCGGTGGAACCATTCTCGGAACCTCCCGAACCAATCCTTCGAAGAATCCTGATGATTGGACTAAGGTTAAGAAGAATCTTAAAAACTGGAACATTGACGCACTGATCGCCATTGGTGGCGAGGACACTTTGTCGGTAGCTTTGAAATTGCACCAGGAGGGTGTTCCAGTGGTGGGCGTCCCTAAGACCATCGATAATGACATCAAGGGGACTGATTACACGTTCGGTTTTAATACCGCTGTTTCTACCGTTACTGAAGCCATCGACCGCCTGCATACGACCGCAGAATCGCATCATCGGATCATGGTCGTGGAAGTCATGGGAAGACATTCAGGCTGGATTGCCGTTCACGCCGGAATCGCCGGCGGTGCAGATGCCATTATTATTCCTGAAGTCCCCTTTGATATGGTGGAAGTCACGAACAAATTGAAGAAACGCCACCAGAATAAAAACTTCTCCATCGTGGTTGTCTCCGAAGGCGCTAAAATGAAAGGTGGAGACTTGGTTATGCAGTCTGAGAAGAAGGATGCCTTTGGGCACGTAAGATTAGGTGGCGTGGGCCGTGTCGTTGCCGACGAAATCGAAGAAAAGATTGGTATCGAGACGCGGCTGACCGTTTTGGGACATACGCAGCGTG
>JAHJDJ010000297.1 GCA_018812585.1 bacterium | reverse complement strand
TAATCAATATTAGCCGTATATCCAAGTGGAAAAGGTCTGATAAAGAAAAAGGGCGACCCACCAACCGGCGAATCGCCCCACTAATCCCTAGAACCTTATCCCTAATCCCTGAATTCATGCGGATACTCAGCCGCCCGCTTCTGGAAATTCAGAATCTTCTCATTCAAGACCTTACCAGAACGGATCTCTATCGCTTGTCGGATCACCTCGTCCTTATCCCAGGCATCAGGCCCCTGCATCACGGTCGGCAGGAAGGGAATCAGGCTTTTTGATATTTCCCAAGTGGCGCTGTTCCAAAGATATGAAGGTGTATGGTCGACCGCGTAATAGTGGATGTCACCCACCATGAACATCGGATTTTCGAAGGTCGTCGGTTTGGCAAACGAGAATCCCATCCCTTCATCGCAACTGATATCAATAATCAGCGTCCCCGGTTTCAAACGATTAATTTCATTTTCGTGTACGAAAGTCAGGGGATTGTCAGTATCCTGCATGATCCCGTTGACGATTATGTCAGCCTCCGAAAGATCGTCGATAAAAGGTTGTTCCGAACCGTCTGGATTCTGGACGTAGAGTTGGTCAGCATCGTCCTTTATAATCTGTCTGTAAAAAACTCCAGGCACCTGGTTAATAACCATTGCAATGGGATTTACTACATAGACATAGATATCGTGAATCCCCCTGCCTTGTAGAGCGTGTATAGCGCCGTGGCTGACTGAGCCAAAATGAATTACGACGGCCTTGCGGCGTGGACCATAATGGCCATCTGATCCAGTTAAACTCAATGCATGCATGACTCCTGCATAACCTGCGATTTCATTGTTCTTATAAAAAATATGTGACAGCCTGCCTGAAGGCGTACTGGTATTCATTGATTCCCAGGTGATCAGTGTCAGCTTGTTATCGATTGCCACCTGGGCCAAATCCTCCTGCTGTACCACATGCGCCCATCCCCAGTGAATACCATTCTCTTTGATGGACTGAAAGTCTTTTAGTAGTGGCTTGGATATCAGTACGATGTCCGATTCCTTCAGTATCTGTTCCCGATCAGCCAACCGCCCGCACAATCCCGCTAATCTACTATTATTGAAACCGAAGGGCACTCCATAGCCATGTTCGAAAGTGAGATGCTTGCGAATCTCCTCCGGTATCCATGTTAGCTGACCCGGATGAATGGGGACTCTCCGTTCATTCTCTTTTAGAGATTTTGCAATCACACCGATATTTAACAGATCCAATTGAACCTCCATCGTGGTTAATGATAACTGAAAACCTCTAATCCCAATATAACGAACCGCTCGCTGATAATCAAACACTAACTCACTAAAAAGGCGATTCACCTTTCAGCGAACCGCCCGCTAATCACTAACCAGTAGTCACTACTGTATCATAAATACAAAATAACACTTGAATTTACAAATATCCGACCTATATTACATACAGGCGCTCATCATTCCACCTCAAACCCCATTTCATTTTGACTTTTAACTTGGCCATTTCGCATTTTGACTTAATTTTTCCATCCTTCCATTTTTCCCATCTTTCCATAATTGATGACAAATCTGTCATCATCCAGAAATCGCCCCGCACAAAGCGATGACAGATCTGGCGGACAATGTTGACGCATTTATCCTTTAGTAATGCAGATTTTTCTTGCTTTAGAGAATTTCTTGCTGTAGATTGTTGAAAAGGGAAAGGTTCCCATATCTTATGAGATTGCTTCGGGACTGCGTCCCTCGCAATGACTTGAAGAGGTGCTATCGTGGGTTTAGGTCACTGGGAAATACTGGCGATCGCAGTTGCCGTACTGTTGATCTTCGGCGGGAAAAAGATCCCCGAACTGATGAAGGGGGTTGGCAGCGGTATGCGTGAATTCCGCAAGGGTATTAAAGGTGAAGAAGAAGTCAACAATACCCTGAACGAAAACAATACGAACGATTCCCCCAAGAACTGATTCTACAGGCTTTGCAGGGTGTTCTGAATGATGTTCAGCATCTGCTGATGAATTTGCGGATTGCCCCCCACTACATTGCCTGAAGTTAAATAGACGTTATCTCCATCGAAGCTGGTGAAATGCCCACCGGCTTCTTTTATAATCAGCCCTCCGGCAGCGATATCCCAGGCTTTCAGGCCGAATTCCCAGAATCCATCGAAGACGCCCTCTGCAACCCAGCAGAGATCCAGCGCGGCTGCTCCCGGCCGGCGAATATCTGCGCAGGTATTGAAGACGTTTTCGAAGACGCGCAGGCAGCTTTCGGCATCGCGCGATTCGCGGTAAGGGAAGCCGGTTGCCAGCAGCGCGCCACGCACATCCAGTGTTTGCGCCACGTGGATCGGTGATCCATTCTTGGAGGCGCCTGAACCTTTGGCGGCAGTCCAGATATCACCGGTCAGCGGAAAAGTGACCGCACCCGCAATGACCTCGCCCCAACCACCAAAAGCGCTGCATTTCTCCAAGGCAACGGATACCGCAAAGGCAGGAAATCGGAGCAGATAATTCGACGTCCCATCCAGCGGATCGACGATCCAGCGGTACTCTTTGCCCTCCCCCACCTGGCCTTCTTCTTCTCCCAGAAAGGATGATGCCGGAAGCTCATTTAAGACGAATTTCTGGATGGCTTCTTCACTGCGGCGATCAACCTCGGAGACGTAGTCGGTCAAGCCCTTCTGGTCTGCCTGGGAAACGCCGATTTTGCCGTAGTGTTCTTTTAAAATAGAAGCGCCCAGCCGGCATGCCTGCGCGGCGATTTCAAGTAAATCTTTCATTATATAGCAGTTAAATCAACTATCCGTGACCTACAGGAGGAGTGTGATCGTGACTTTCCTGAGCGGTTTCGCTTTGGTTGCCGGCAGGTTTCCTCTTCTTCAGATAGATGGCGAACAGGATAGCAGCCAGCAGCACAAACAGACCGATTACACGATCCGCGAAGATATAGAGACTGGTCGCTTCGATGACGTAATCCGCATCAGCTAAATCTTCTCCGTTGAAGTTCCAGAGCAGGACTCCAGTGTCCATCCCTTCAGCATTTGAATTAATGATACGTCCCGGCAGATCGACGCTTACGCTGAACGATTCATCCATGAGATCTTCTGTAATCTGGTGGCGCAGTTCGAGCATATCCGAAACGTGAATAATTTCAGTTTGTAAGGTGGAATCTCCGATGATATTCAGGTTTTCACTTAAGATCTGGTGAACGCGCGGAGACAGATCTTCCCACCATTCCAGACTGGAGAAGTCCAACAGCTCAAATTCTAATTGCGAGGCGTATTCCTGGATAGCGGAATCGGTTTCTTCCAGGGCGGTCTTCAGCCAGTTTTGGGGTACGGCCACTTCAGGATGCCGCTGCAAGCTATAGTCGAGAATCTGGCGCACACGAAGCTTGTAACGCTCAGTATTCCAGACAATCATTCCGGCCGCATATTTCTCTTCCAGGATGGCTTTTTCTGCCGCGGTCACATTGCTGTCATCTTCGGCTTCCAGGGCGCGGCATTCAACAGGGATATAATCCCATCTTTCACCTTCCAACAGGTTACGTTTGCGGCTTTTGAAGGTCTGGTCAAACTGAAAGGTCGCCGCTAAGATGAAGGATGATTTCTTCAGTTCTGTGGGGTGCGAGAGGAAGACGTCAGTCCAAGGGACTTCGGCAAGCCCCAAAGTGGTCGGGAGAGAATCTCCGCTGATGCGGGCTTGAGCTTCAAGGATGAATTTTTCATTCCCTGCGGTATCGACTTCGGTTGACGTCGACAACTTGAAGAAAATAGTATCCGGAAAGGATTTCTCAGGGGTATAAATATCTGTGCTGTCTCCACTGGCAGTATAGTGGAAATCACAAATTCCACGCAGATCGGACTGATAAACATAGCGGTGTTCGATGCAGCCATTGACACATAGCGCCAGGAGCACAAATATGAGGATTATTCCAAGTTGCCTTGGGAATCGTTGACCCAGGTCATTTTCCATGATAGTAACTCTATTTTATCCGAGTGACTTTTGATACCTGCAGAATCGTCAGAGCGTCTGAAATGTTCACATAAGACTTCGTTCTGCTCAATATACCAGAATTCTGACGTTTTCGTGAAGCCCATCTGCTGGTATAAATGGATTGCTCGCGTATTGACGACGTCTACTTCTAATACGATTCGATTCAGATTAAGGGTTACACAAGCCCAAGGGAGCGTCAGTTCCAATGCTTCCGCGCCATAACCACAAGCGACGTGACTGGCAGAAAAACAGATCCCCAGTTCAGCGGTCAGCGGATCAGAGGGGACCGGCTTGAACGAAACATAGCCGACCATCTCACCTTTCAG
>JAHJDJ010000296.1 GCA_018812585.1 bacterium | reverse complement strand
TTCTCGGAATATCTCCCGGCATCGCTGCAATTCTGGGAAATACAGAGAATCACGACCTCTTACCAGTTGTTTTTCTCAGGATTGGCGTTAGCATTCAGCTTGCTGCATTTCCTGCTGTTTATCTTCCTGCCAAAGCAGAGACAAAATCTCTACTTTTCTATAATGACCCTTTTTATGGCCATTCTGACTTACTTTGTGTTTCGAGTCTTTAAAATCAATGAGCCAGATGCTTATATTACAAATTTCTTGATTTTTAAGATCAGCGTGCTGGGCGTATCCATGGCAGGTTTGCACTTCATTTACAGTCTGTTCCACCGAAAACTGCCCCCACAATATTGGCTGTTCGCCGGTGTGTCAATCGTACTACTGATTTTTTCTCAACAGTTATCACAGCGGCCCTTTTATTACCTGAGCCTGGCTTCTTTCGTAGAGGAAACAAGGGTAGTTATTTCTGCGATTCGGCGTCGCCAATCCGGCGCTTGGATCATCGCCTTCGGGTTCTTCGTCATGGTCTTCGGCGTCACTCACCAGATGCTGGGCGATATGTCGATTATTCCGTTGGAATATACCATAGATTACGTCTATCTCTGGGGCTTTACTGGCATGATGTGCGCCATGTCGGTTTATCTGGCGCGCGAGTTCGGCATTATCAATGTCAACCTGGCTTTGCAATTGCAAAAGATTAAATCACTTTCCGCCAAAGCTATCGATCAGGAGCGCGCAGCCACGGAGCAGGAAATCGAAAGGTTAAGGCTCACTGAGGAGAATAAGCGCCGCGAAAATGAGTTGGAAGAGATGCGTAAGAGGCAGGAGGTGTTGGCAAAACTGGAGCAGGCAAATAAAGAACTGCAGCAGGCTTATCAGGAATTGCGCGATGCGCAATCGCAGTTAGTGCAGTCCGAAAAGATGGCGTCTCTGGGAATGTTGGTGGCTGGTGTCGCCCACGAAATTAACACACCCGTCGGCGCCATGACCAGTTCTCATAATACCGTGATACGAGCGATTGAAAAGTTGAAATCAGCGATTCACGATTTTTGTCCAGATGCAGATCAGCAAGAGAAGTTCGATAAATATCTTAAGGTCATCGACGACTCTAACACTGTGATTGCATCAGGTAGTGAGCGGGTGACGAATATGGTCCGTCGCTTGAAAAGTTTCGCGCGCCTGGATGAAGCGGAAGTGAAGAGGGTGGATATTCATGAAGGCATCGAAGACACCCTTACAATCGTCCACCATGAACTGAAGCGTAAAGCCAAAGTTATTAAAGAGTTCGGTAAGATCCCCCCGATTGCCTGCTACCCCAGCAGACTGAATCAGGTTTATCTCAATATATTGATCAATGCCAATCAAGCCATCAGTGATCAGGGAACCATCAGGATTTGTACCTATCTGGAGA
Source organism: bacterium (assembly GCA_018812585.1). Classification (GTDB taxonomy): domain Bacteria; phylum Electryoneota; class B3-LCP; order B3-LCP; family B3-LCP; genus JAHJDJ01. The sequence continues at coordinate 9,575 of JAHJDJ010000296.1, read as the reverse complement.
GTAATAACGTTCATATCCAGATTGCGGACACGGGGAACGGCATGCCTCCCGAGGTGATGAAGCGCATCTTTGATCCCGGATTTACGACCAAAGGCGTCGGGGTTGGAACCGGTCTGGGGCTATCGATCTGTTACCAGATCATTCAGGACCATCATGGACAAATCAAGGTAGAGAGCGAATCAGGCAAAGGATCGACGTTCACGATCATTCTGCCGACTAACTTAGATGAAATCTTAGGAGTATGAATCCCTTGAGTGGAATTCGAATCGCGGTCATGGCCGTGTGCATAGGACCAGGTCTTTTTACGTCACCCCTGAGTTATGCTGCAGTCTCACCGGACAGTTCTATTGCAGCCTTCCAGAAAGCGCACAGCAAGTCATTGGGAGAAAAGATTTTCGCTTTCCCTGGTAAAGCGATCTATTTCCCCCTTAAATATACCATGCGAGGCCTGAACTGGACCATCGGGTATGTCGATGACAGTAAGATTCCAGCCAGGATTGACGATTTCCTCACTAGTGATGATGGTCTTAGGGGAGTGCAGCCGACTTATTCCTCGCGAGTCGGCATTGGATTCAGGTTTTACCAGAACGCGCTCTTCGGCGATGACAAAGAGTATAATCAGTTTAGTATCAGTATTTCTACTTGGGATTTGGAGCGCCAGCAGTACTGTCTTGATCTGGAGGATTTTCAGATTATCGGGAAGACGTTGACAGGCGGATTGTCGACAGGATATGTGAAACTGACCGAAGAACCCTTCTACGGAATTGGTATTGATACTCAATTCGATGATGAATCGACCTATACCAAAGAACAGACTTTCGCAGAAGCAACTTTCGGCTATCACCCTGCCGGGAATTTCAAGCTTGAATGTCGATTCGGGACTGAGTTCGTCAATACTATGCGCGGCCTGGAAGAAGGGATGCCTTCCACCACAACTCTGTATGACAGCCAGACCTTGCCCGGATTGTGCGATCAGGTGGAGCTGTTTCATACTATGCTCGGTATGGTGGTCGATACCCGGGATCGTCCCGGCAATCCAACAAAAGGTTTCGACGCCGAGGTTTCGGGTGGTTTCTTCACTGAAGTTGGTGATGACCGATTCGGGTACTGGCAGTTCAACTTTGATGCGACACGCTACGTGCATCTCTTTTACGAGCGGGTGCTGGCCGTCCGAATTGCCGCACAGCGCAATGATCCTCTGGAAGATCGGGGGATACCCTTCTATAACCTGGCAGAATTGGGTGAGCATGAGACAATTCGCGGATTTAAACGGGGACGTTACCGGGATCGTGATATGCTGCTCGGATCATTGGAGTACCGCTGGCCAATCTGGCGCAGCTGGGATGATTACGGCGTCGATTTTCTGATCTTTGGGGACGTTGGGCAGGTGACGCCGGATCTACTTGAAGAATTTGAGGTCGATAACTTTAAACCCGGAATAGGCGGAGGTATTCGATTCTGGGGCGAGGAAGCCCTGATACTGCGTCTGGAAGCGGGTCACAGCGAAGATGGCTGGCGGTTTTACGCTGTGTTGAATTAACCGGATGTTACGATGATCAAGAAATTGACAAAATACATAATCTTCCTGTTTTTCATCTTCTCGTTAATCGGTTGCAGCGGGTATAAACCGTTTGTGCCTCCTCTGCCGGTCCCCGATGATCGCAATCCTGTCTCTAAGCCGGCGTTTAAAAGTGCTCCGAACGATTTCTACGACGCCTTTAATCAGCAGTTTGTGCTGCAGGGCGAACAGATGATGGATTTTCCCCGCGGGTATCGCAAGCTCACGGGTAATCCGAAAGAAGCCTGGAACGCAGACGCCTTCGGTGAAGTCCCCAATTCATCATGGTTTACCAATCGCAATCATCAGAAGCGCTTTCCCCTGGATCAAATTGCACGCGGCCCTGACACCAGCGACGGACCGGATGCCTCTTCAACGTGGAAAGTCGTAAGCGCCAAGGCCGAAGGTGTCACGCCAGGATTTACCATCATTGACAGCCGCGGTGACAAATATGTCATCAAATTCGATCCTATTGGCTACGACGGGTTGAATAGTGGCGCTGAAGTCATTGGCTCCAAGCTGTTTTACGCTGCAGGGTACAACGTACCTGAAAACTACATCACCTTTTTCGATACGCGCATCCTTAAGCTGGGCGATAAGGTCAAGTTCACCGATGAAAAGGGGAGCAGGCGCTTTATGAACGATACCGATTTGGCTGACATCCTGAAACGAATCGAGTACCAGCCCAATGGATTAGTGCGCGCCACGGCCAGTAAATACATCGAAGGCTCCGTCTTAGGGCCGTTTCACTATGAAGAGACCCGCCAGGACGACCCCAATGACTTTATACCCCATCAGCATCGCCGCGAGCTGCGGGGGCTTAAGGTGCTGGCGGTCTGGTTGAACCATATCGATGCCAAAGCGGCGAACTCCATGGACAGCTATAGCGGTGAAGAGCCGGAAGGGTGGGTGAAGCATTACCTGATCGATTTCGGCACCATCTTAGGCAGCGGCGGCCGCGGTCCGCAACCTAAATATCGCAGTTATGAAAACGAAATGGATCCTCAAGCGCTGCTCTGGCGGACGATTACTTTGGGGCTCTATGTACCGGGTTGGGATAAAGTGCCGAAGCAGGTGGACTATCCTTGCATCGGACGGTTTTATTCGGACTATTATCATCCCGAAAAATTCAAATTCATCTTTCCCAATCCAGCCTTTGATAACCAGACTTCAGTGGACGGCTATTGGGGAGCAAAGATTGTCATGTCTTTCACCGATGAGCAGATTCGCGCGGCGGTAGAGCAGGCTCGTTATCCTGACCCAGACGCTGCAGAGGTGCTGATTAAGACACTGATCGAGCGGCGCGATATCACCGGGAGCTATTGGTTCACGCGGGTTGCTCCGCTGGATAACTTCCACCTGTTTGAGGATAAAAATGGATCCCAGATGCTGGCGTTTCTCGATCTAGCAGTCGAGACGGGACTGGAGAAGCAGGAGGATTCGACCTATCGCTATAGCGTGAAGCGCAATGGGGATTTTGTCGTTCAACCACGCGTAATAGGATCGATTCGAGTTATTACTCTGCCGGAAACGGAAGCTGGCTTAGCTCCAGGAGATCAATGGGAAATCAACCTGCAGGTGAAGCGTAGCAGCTCCAAGAAATACAGCCCACTCGTCCGGATCTATTTAGTACAGGAATACGGACATTACCGGCTGCTCGGTATCCAGAGGGAAGGATAGGCTGATGACGAAGCGAATGATTGTTATTGCGCTAATTGCGATATTTCTGACGAGTTGCGCACCCCAAGGATACCTGACAGAGATGTATTCAGTGGATTTTTATCACATTCCCAAGCTGTTGCCGGATGAAACACTCACCGAGGATCCGACTTTCATCGTATATGGAGATAACCAGGCGACCTGGCGTTTTTTGCAGAAGTTTCTGCTGCCGCGCAACTGGGCAACCTGGAAGATGGCTATCTTCCCCTTCTATGAGCTGTACTGGATTGGTAACGGATTAGTCGGGGTTGTAAACTGGGAACTGAGAGTTCCTGACTATGGACAAAAAACGCGCCTGATGGTGCGGGATCGTATCTATACGGAGTGGCTCAAAGGGGAAACTGATTTCATCCTTAGCGTGGGGGATATCACTGCAAACGATGGGCGGCGGCCCAGTCATTGGGCGATGTTCTTAAATGAAAATTATCATGATCATCCGCTTTATCGTGAAGCGCCGTTGCTGCCCACACCCGGTAATCATGACATGACCCATAACGCAGAGTACGGGATTCCTAATTACGACGCGGTCTTCGATTACCCGACTTTTTATGTCATAGAATCACCGAATATGGCGCTTTTTATCGTTAACGCCAATATAATCGTCGATTGGCATGATCAGATTCCAGATGACGAACAGGAACGGCTTTTCCTCGAATGGTTCGTCTCCGGTGACGAACACCATTCCGCCTGGCTGGAGAGCAAACTGGCTGAATATGCGGATAAGCCGTTCAAAGTGATCTCCATGCATCAAAGCCCGGTGTCCTTCGGGTACCACTGGCGGGACTGGTATAAATCCAGCTATGGCCGCAATACACCGGAAAAGAAGCGTGCACTCCTGCAACTGTTCCACGACAACCAGGTCGATCTGGTATTTTCCGGGCACGATCATCTTTACCAGCATAGTGTCCTGCAGGGAATCGACGACGTATCGTTCGGGAATCATCCCATCCATTTCGTGGTCAGCAGCGGCGGGGGAGTCACCTTGCGCGATCCTGCATCTCCGAAAAAACGCCAAGACATTCTGCGGACTTACGCGGACGAGGGGTATGACGTTGACCTCTTGAAATATGAGCCGGTCTTTCATTACTGCGTTGTTGAAGTCAACGATGAACAATTGGTGGTTAAAACCTATACCGCGGCTGAAGATTCATCGCAGGATCGACAGTTGATTGACGAATTGATCCTGAACAGCGACTGATTGCATAATGCCAAATCCTTTTAAAAATATTATCAACGTCAAGCGTTCGGAGTTGCCCTTAGCACTTCTGATGTTCAGCTATTTCTTTCTGGTAATTACGAGCTTCTGGATCTTGAAGCCGATCAAGAAGTGGTTGTTTATCGGCTTTTATGACCAACAGGGCTTCGATCTTTTCAACTGGCATCTATCAGCCTCCCAGGCAGAACTGCTGGCCAAGGTGCTGAATATGCTGGTTGCTCTTCTGGCAGTGACAGTGTTCACCCTACTGGCGCGGCGTTTCCGCCGCGAACAGTTAACTTTTATCTTCAGTCTCTTTTTTATTTCCAGCTATATCTTCTATGCCCTGATACTGGACCAGCCATCACACCTCGTGGTCTGGTCTTTCTACCTGTTCGGCGATTTGTTCTCCACCTTGATGGTTGCAACCTTTTTTTCCTTTTTGAATGACAGCGTTGTTCCTTCTGCGGCAAAGCGGCTTTACGGATTAATTGGATTGGGCGGCGTTTTGGGCGGCGTTTTCGGTGCCAGTTTTGTCAGCATCCGCATCAAGCAGGCGATGGAAGCTGCTGGCGCGGGCGAAGCCATCTCTTTTATTTACTGGATGTGGATCTGTCTGGGAATCGCGCTACTGATTATGGCGATTGCATACGCGGCTGGGCTTGTGGTGCGCCGTAATCCCCCGGAAATCCCAAAAAAGCCGGCTGTAACGATAAAAAAATCAGGAGGCAATGCAGCTCTGGAGGGCGCCAGGCTGGTCTTTCAGTCACGCTACCTGCTGGCAATCGTTGGTATCGTGGGACTCTACGAAATCGTATCGACAGTCGTTGATTTTCAGTTCACATCGACCATCGCGCATTATCTTGACGGCGCTGCCATCGGTCAGCAGTTTTCACTGATGTTTACCATCACAAACTGGGTCTCATTGTTCGTGCAACTCTTCCTGACCAGCTATATTATGACCCGTTTTGGTCTGACTATCGCCTTATTGGTTTTGCCGCTCGCCGCCGCTTTTGGGTCGATGGCATTTATGGCGGTTCCTGTTCTCTGGGTGGGGAGTTTCCTGAATACTGCGGATAACGGTTTCGCCTATTCGATCAATCAGTCAGCCAAAGAAACACTTTACACCCCGACCAGTCGGGATGAGAAATACAAAGCGAAGGCGTTCATTGATATGTTCGTGCAACGGTTCGCCAAGGCGATTGCCGTAGGGATCAGTCTGCTGGTGACCACCCTGTTCACCGATTTTTCAAGCATCCGCTGGTTGTCACTCTTTACCCTATGTGTAGCCCTGTTGTGGATTATGGCTGTCCGCTATGCCGGACGTAAATTCCGGGAAATGGAATCTTCAGCATAAAAGTATGCATTTACAATCACCCTTACTTAAGAAATTCGGTATTCAAAGCGGTCACGGCGCGCGGGCGGCGCTGATGTTCAGCTATATCTTTCTGATCATAGCGTCACTGTTGATCGTCAAACCTGTGCGCACCTCGCTTTTCCTGTCTACCTGCGGCGCCGAACAGTTACCCTACGTTTTTATGCTGGTTGCGATCGTTTCGGCTGCGGTGGCGATCCTGTACACCAAGCTTTCCAGCAGGATTCCTCTGGGGAAGTTGGTCGTTGGATCTTTGTTTCTCTCCATCGTCGTCTTTGCCGTTATATGGATTCTCCTGACCATAAACCATGAATCGGGCTGGTTTGTTTACTTTTTCTATATCTGGGTCGCAATTTTTGGGGTGATATCAGCGTCGCAGTTCTGGCTGCTGGCAAATTACGTTTATAATGCCAGGGAGGCGAAGCGCATTTTCGGGTTACTAGGTGCTGGAGCAATTGCCGGAGGAATTTTTGGCGGATATTTTACTAACATCGCGGTTCCGCTTTTTGGTACAGAAAATATGTTGCTGCTCTGTATTCTTTTTTTGATTATAGCTTCGACAATATTGCGCTGGATCTGGCGTCATCATGCGAAGCGTAATTACCAGGAAGCGATTGCACAGAGCAGAAAAAAGCGGCAGGGGGTTCTGACGACTAAGCCATTGCTGCTGATCCTTAGATCCAAGCAGTTGACCTATTTGTCAGGATTAATCGGAGTTGGTGTTCTGGTTGCCAGCCTGGTTGAATTTCAGTTTAATACTGTCGCCTCAGAAACCTTCCCTGATGCAGATCGATTGACCGCCTTTTTCGGATTCTGGTATTCTACTATCAGCGTGGCGGCATTGATAGTACAGTTATTCATTACCGGCAGGCTGCTTTCTCGTTTCGGAGTGACTCCAACGTTATACTTTCTGCCGGCGGGTGTTTTAATCGGCTCGGCGGCAGTGTTGTTCATTCCGGGTTTATTCAGTTCGACTCTGGTGCGAGTGCTGGAAGGCGGATTTAAACAGTCGATAAACAAATCCGGCACGGAACTACTGGCTCTGCCTATTCCATCGGCGATTAAGAACCGCACGAAGATTATTACAGATATGCTCGTGCCAAATATGGCTGAAGGGTTGGGCGGCATCTTATTATTGCTGGTTACGGTTGTTATCGGCTTAAAGGTGCAATCCATCAGTATCATCATCTTTTTTATTCTCATTCTATGGGCGGTGTTGATCCATCTTGTCAAACGCGAATACATTAATTCGTTCCGTCAGGCAATTGAAAAGCGCAGCGTGGATATAGAGGAATTGACTCTGAATGTCAACAATGCATCCGTCCGGCAGATTATTGAACGAGTGCTTCAGAGTGAAAATCCGCGCCAGGTCCTTTATGTACTGCAACTACTGGAAGATTCGCCCAATACTTCGGTATCGCCCTATCTGGAAAAGCTGGTTCATCATTCGTCATCTGAAGTTCGCGCTCAAGTCCTCAGAATCGCTCGTGACATCGATGATCTTGACTTTACCGAAGAAGCTGAAGCGCTCATATCTGACAGCACAGAATCAATTCGAGTGGCGGCCATCGACTACTTGTGTCATCGTTCATCTGATCCTGTTCAGGTTTTAAAGCAGTATTCACTCAGCAATGATATCGGGCTGCAGGTAGCCGCAAATAAAGCAGCAGCGATTTTATACCGCGAAAGTATTCAGGTGCGAAAAGCCATGAACCCCGAAGAGATGCGGAGCGAATCCCTACAGCACCAGGAGTCCCTGGAACTGACGCCAACTCAAAAGGAACGGCTGCGAGCCAGCGATGCGGAGATTATAGGTATAGCACATGCAGAGGAGCTTTATCCTGCGCTGCACCACCATCTGGATGATTCCTCAGCGCTTGTGCTGCGCGCGGCTGTGAAGGCGGCCGGCCAGACACGAGCGCTTGAATTTGTCCCAGGATTAATGGTACATCTGGATACAAAGTTGGTTCGCAGTTACGCAAGAAGCGCATTGGCCGAATATGGAGATGAAATCATTGAGGTTTTAGCGGATAAAATCAACGATACCAGGCAGCCCCTTCCGATTCGTTATGGAGCGGTGAAAGTTCTATCACTGATTGCCTCACAGCGAGCCGCGCGGGAGCTATTTCAAAATATTCACACGGATAATCTAGAGTTACGTTTTATCATCGTGAGAGCTTTTAACAAGATTAAGGATAAAACACCGGAGTTGAAGCTGGATTCTAAGCAGATTGTGCAGCTACTGCACCAGGAGATTCAGCATCATTACCGTCTTCTGGCAGTCTTACGACAGCATCGCGATCAGCAGGGAGATGAACCCGGATCACAGTTGGAAGCTGCGCAGAGGCTGCTGGAAAGAGCCATTGAAGAGCGGCTGGCAATCAATCTTGAGCGCATTTTTCGCATCCTTGCCTTGCGCTATTCCCAGGATGACATTTACGCTGCCTATCTCGGTATTATCAGCCGCAATGCCGTACTTCAAGCTAACGCAGTCGAATTCCTGGATAATATTCTATCAGTTGAATTGAAGCAAATAATCATTCCTCTGGTGGAAGCTAAGCCTGATACTGAATCCCTTTCTCCTCACAGCAAGCCGCAAACAACCGATCGGGGAAATGGTAGTGACTATTTACAGGAATTACTGACGTCCAGTGATAACTGGTTGAATGCCTGCGTGCTCTATTACATCGCTGAGAAAGGCGAAACCAGTTGGGAATCAGTGGTGCGCGATAGTGTTTCGCGGGATATCTCGATTGTCAGTGAAACAGCACAATACGCTGTAAACCGGTTGAAAAGCGTATGATTATTCATTATCTTAACTCCTGATTTTAATCAGAGACTCATGTTAACGACTATCGAAAAAGTCATTACTTTGCAGGAAATTGACATCTTCCAGCACCTTTCCACGGAAGATCTGGCTCATATCGCTGCGATTGCAGATGAGGTTGAGTATCCTGAGGGAGTAGCAATTTTCAAACAGGGTGGAATTGCCGATTCGATGTATATGATTTTGACAGGCAAAGTCTTACTGCATCAGGATGAGCGCGAGGTGATGGTCGCCGGAGAGATGGAAGCATTCGGCACCTGGGCGCTCTTCGACGATGAACCTCGCGTGGTGACGGCCACGACCGTGGAACACAGCCATCTATTATGTATTGACGAAGAGGATTTTCTGGACCTGCTATCGGATAATGTACGTATAACTCAGGGTGTAATGAAAAGTCTGGTCACCCGTGTCCGTAAACTTGCTGCCATTAGAGCACCCGGCAGTGATGCCGTTGGTCGATAGTAAATCCTCATCTTTTTGCATGATTTGCAGGAATTCTTTTTTTATATTGAGTGGATCGAGATACTTTTACCTGGAGTTTATGCCACATGGCTGAATATATACCCACTGTCATCGTTGTCGACGACGAAGAGATTGTATTGACCAGTATTGAATCCTTCCTGAGCTTGGAATCGGATTACAATGTGGTCACGTTCACTTCCGCCAAGAGTGCACTGGATTACATTGGCCAGAAAGATGTTGATCTGGTGATTTCAGATTACCTGATGCCTGAAATGGACGGCATATCATTCCTTGCCGAAGTACGCATTCTTAGACCTGAAATCCCCCGCGTGATTTTAACCGGCTATGCCGATAAAGAAAATGCCATCAAGGCTATCAATGAGGTCGGGCTGTTTCAATATATCGAAAAACCGTGGGATAACAACGACTTGCTCCTGAT
>JAHJDJ010000295.1 GCA_018812585.1 bacterium | reverse complement strand
CTTTCGACGATTATTGTGTCAGTACGTCTAACTCATCGACCAGATCCCCTACGTAAGCGACGAAGGCTTCAATCGGAGCGGGGGTGGCCATATCGACGCCGGCGTCTTTCAGCAGTTCGACGGGATGCTTGGAGGAACCGCTATTCAGGTAATTGATATAGGCTTTCTGTGCGCCGGGTTTCTCTGCCATCAGGTCTTTAGCGAGCGCCACGGCAGCGGCATAGCTGGTGGCGTAGCTGTAAACGTAGTAACCGCGGTAGAAGTGCGGGATACGAGCCCAGGAGATCGCTGACAGCTCTTCATATTCTGCAGCCGGACCGTGGAATTCGGTCAGGATGCTATAGTAGAGATCGCTTAAGGATTCGACGGTCAGGGGCATGCCCTGCTCACCCATTTTGTTGGCTTCCCATTCCCAGGTGGCGAACATGGTCTGGCGATAGAAAGTGGTGCGGGCTGAACTGATAGCGCCGTCCAGCAGAGCGATCAACTTCTGCTTGGCAATCGCTTGCTTGTCGCCTTTAGCGTTCTTGTATTCCTGGCGGGCCTTTTCCAAAGCTAACGCCGTGAAGATGGCTTCGTTGGTGGTAGAAGCGACTTCTGCATTGAAGATGGCGTAGTCTTTATTAGGCAGCGCCTGTGACTTTTCTGAGTACCAGGTGTGCATGGCGTGACCGACTTCGTGAGCGATAGTGCTGACGTCTTCGAGGGTCAGCCCTTTGTTGTAGTCGAAGTTATAGAGCATGTAAGGGTGCACACCGTAGCAGGAGCTGGAATAAGCTCCGCCGCGCTTGTTGTCGTTGGCATAGACGTCAACCCAGCCATTCTTGGGATCAAGCGCAATCTGGATATCTTTGTTGTACTGCTTACCGAGCGGCTTTTTCAGCGCGGAGAAGATCATGTCAGCGCCAGCGTTCCATTCGTAGCGTTCTTCCGGCATCTCGGCCAGGGAGACGTAATAATCCCAGTGGCGATAATGATCGACACCCAGAACCCGCTTGCGAATTTCATTGTACTTGTGCAGGGGGGCCAGGTTGGCGCGGGTGGTTTTAACCAGGTTGATGTAGACGTCTTCGGGGATGAAGTTTCCATCCAGGGCAGCCTGCAGAGTATTGTCATACTTACGGGCGCGCTGCATATAGACGTTCTTCTTGATGTTGCCGTTCATCAGAGCTGCCAAGGTTGTGCCCATTCCCTGGTAGCCTTCCCAGAGCTTCTTGAAGTAGGCTTCGCGAATCTCACGATTCTTATCGACGCGCCAGGAATTCCAGCCGGAATCGGTGACTTCGATCTTTTCATCGCCTTCACCATCGATAGATCCGAATTTCATATCGACGTCGGTCAGCTTGCCGAAAACGTCAGAAGCGGTGCCGGTGATATTGTAGGAAAGGGCGATAATCTGTTCTTCAGCTTCGGTAAGAACGTGAGCTTGCTGGGCGTAGAGATCATCGTAAGATTTTCGATAATCCTCCAATTCCGGATTCTTGTCGATGTAACGATGCATGGTTTCCTGTGGAATCCGGAGAAGTTCAGGATCATACCAGGCCATGCGCGAACTGAAGTCGATGTACAGTGTCTGGATGCGCTGCTGCATGCCAGCCCAATCGGAATTGCTTAAGTCCACGTGATAATTATACATCACATAGACCCACAATTTCTCGACGATGGGCATCAGCTCTTCAGTCAGCTTGTTATAGGCGATCAAACTTTTCGCCGGGTCAGTAGCTTGTTCACCGGCAAAGGTGCCTTTGTAAGCAACGATTTCATCGAGCCTGCCTTCGAGGTAAGAAAAATCAGCTTCCCAAGCGTCGATGCTGGCGTAAATATGCTCCGGCTTCCACTTATATTCATCTGGAATATCAGAACGCTGAGGCATATCAGCCGCTAAGACGACTGAACTGATCATTAATACGGCGACGAGCGCGAACAGAAGATTCCGCAGTTTCATTTCAAAGTCCTTTACTTATTTTATGTCTGCCCAATTTGCTGACGAGGTTTTCTCAAATCGTCTCTTCGGTTGATGTCTACCCTGTCGGACGTTTTGAGTTTCATAAATATACAATATTTATCAAGGGTAGTCAACTAAAATTTAAGAACCTCTCGTTTGAGAGATTATACGTGGTTAGATGAGAAAAGTGGGAGAAAGGCGCTTGCGATACGGATCATCACCCATATTTCGCTTGACTTTCCAACCAAAACCATTAAATTAACTGTTTCAAGAAATTAATCGGAGGCAGTGATGAAAAGATGTATTATTGGAGCTATCTGCACCGTGTTGATGATAGCGGCGGCTCACACCGCTATGGCGGGAGTGTTCCTTGAAGGAATGACGACGGAGTCAAGCGGTAAACAGATAACGCATGATATGTATATCAAATCGGACCGCGTGCGGATAGATATCAAGGAAAAGAACTCGAAGATGATCATGATTTATCGTCAGGATGAGGATGTCTTCTGGATGCTTGATGGGGAAAAACGCAAATATATGGCAATGACGCGAGAAGATCTGAAGGAGATGCGGACCATGATGGATGAGGCGATGAAACAGATGGAAGAGCAGTTAAAAAATCTTCCTCCTGAACAGCGCGCCATGATGGAATCGATGATGGGCGACCAGATGTCACAGGCAGCAAAAGAGCCAGAAATGACCTATAAATTAGTCGGTAAAAAGGTCAAGGTTGATTCCTGGACATGCGACCATTACATCGGATATGAAGATGGTGATAAGGTCATTGAGCTTTGGACTGTCGATCCCAAGGACGTTAAGTTGGACGCGAAGGAGTTTTCTGCCTTGGAGTCACTGGCCGATTTCTTCAAGGAATTGGCTCCAGACGAAGGCAATTTCTTTGAAATAGGATCGACAAAGATGTCGAAGGGTGAAACCGGACCGGACTTTTATGGAATTCCCGTCAAATCCGTGTATTACGATACGGATGGTGAGTCGGCTACTACAATACTTAGAAAGGCTGAACGACAGGATCTGGATAACAGCCTGTTTGAGATCCCAGAAGGATTCGAGAAGGAAAGTCTGGAAGATTTCGAAATGGAATAGAGATGCAAGTTTTCCGCATCATAAATCCGTTGACTTAGTTCAGAAATTTCATTATATTGCCCCGTAATAAAATCGGGGCTTCACTTTCATCAGAGGAGAGACGAACGTAATGAAACGGCTGGCCGTCATTATTCTTATCGCATTTCTGACACTATCAGGATGCACTCAAAAGAAAGCAGACAAAAAGGAAAGCGCACCCTTGAAAACCAAAACTGGTAATCCAGTTGCACTGATCCAAACCACGATGGGCGATATCACGTTGGAACTCTTCCCAGATGCCGCGCCGAAGCACGCGGCGAATTTCGAAAAGCTGATCGGGCAGGGATTCTACGACAGCACCACATTTCATCGGGTTATTCCGGGATTTATGATTCAGGGCGGCGATCCGTTATCGAAAGACGGTAACCGCGGCAATGACGGCAATGGCAACCCCGGTTATGTGATCGATCCAGAACCGAATGCTAACAAGCACGAACGCGGCGCGGTCGGCATGGCGCGGGGCAATCAACCGGAAAGCAACGGTTCACAGTTTTATATCTGTGTGCAGCCTCAACCGCATCTGGATCAGTTGGAGTTCACCATTTTCGGTAAGGTAATCAACGGGATCGATGTGGTCGACCGCATCGTGAACGTCCCACGCGACAGTCAGGATAATCCCCTGGAACCGGTCTATATGAAAAAGGTGCAGCTTGTCTCAGAATCACGCTAAAAAAGAGATTCACAAGCCCCAGCTTCTCTTCGTAGATGACGAATCCAATGTGCTCAAATCTCTGAAGCGCATCTTCATCGACGACGATTTCGAGATCGAATTGATTGGATCTGGTGAAAAGGCGCTGGAGTTCATTCGCAAACAGCCAGTCGATCTAATTCTATCGGATCACAATATGCCGGGGATGAGCGGTGTCGATTTTTTTCAGGCGGTACAGGAGATTCTGCCGGATACAATCCGCATGCTGATCACCGGCAGAGGCGACATGGAAGTGGCGTTAGAAGCGATCAATCGCGGGCATATTTATAAATACTTCAGCAAACCGTGGGATGATGAAGCTCTGCGTATCTCGATTCTTCACGCTCTTGAATTTAAACGAACGCAAGAGATAATTCGGCAACAGGAAGAAGCATTAGCGCGTTTTCAATCTTATCGCCAAACCATGGTTACAGTATCTCACTATATCAACAATTTTAACTGTTCGCTGATGATGTCGCTGGATGCCACCAAGAACCTGGATAAGCTCAGCGAGAAGGAAAAAGATACGTTGGAAGCTGCGTTTGTGTCTTCGAAGAAGATCAGCGAAGTCCTTCGTATCTTGAATGAAATACAGAACTTAAGGATCGTCGATTACCCGCATACGGATGGGATGCTGGACATAGAGCAAGAGGTAGAAAAAGCAATCAAAAAAATTGAGCAGGAGGTTTGATTTTAAAAGAGTTTTCGTCATGTGAGACAAAAATCTCTTGAACTCACTGTTTGTATTAGCTCTACGAGCAATTTTTACAAAATTCTCCTTGACAAACTCATCACGATGTATTATCTTCCCTCTCGTGACTTTATTCCAACCATGGGGGGAACCAATGCGGAGTGAAAGCCAAATACCATCTTCTCTGCTCAACCGTCAACACCGCTGCGATAATCGAGAACTCTTTGAAAAGCTGCCTGACGACTCCGTTGATCTGATCTTGACTGATCCACCGTACAAGGATTATCAGAGCAATCGGCCGGTCGCCAAACCGAAAGTTAAAGCGATGCAGGTGACACAATTCGATCTGCAATATTTCGCTGAGGCATGTTATCGAGCACTGAAACCGGGGCGGCATTTGTACTGTTTCTGCGATCATTTGACTTATCCTGAAATCCGAAATCAATTGGAAGCCGTCGGATTTACGTACAAAAATTGTCTGGTCTGGATCAAGAATAATCACGGCAGCGGCGATTTAAAGGGGAACTGGGCGCCACAGCATGAATTTATCATCTTCGTGACCAAAGGCAAGGGGGATAAACTTCGAGGACGGCGGCGGTCAAACGTGCTGCTGAAGCGAAACAACGGATCGCTGATTTTTTATCCCAAAGTATCGAATTACAAATTTAATCATGGAACAGCGAAGCCGGTTGAGCTTTTAAGAGATATCATCACGACGTCATCGGATCAAGGAGACGTGGTGCTGGATCCATACGGAGGCAGCGGTTCGACGGCTGAAGCGTGTATGCGTGAACACCGGCGCTTCATTCTGGCTGAGATCGATTTACAGCATTATCTTGAAGCCGAAGAACGCATCTCCTCCTTAGCGAAACAGATTGTCAGGAAATATCTTCAACCAACACAGGCGGCATGATGAAAGTTGCAACGCAAGAAAAGATCAACGCCATTCTGGCGAACATGAAAAACCGCGGCATCGATGCGGTTCTAATCTCCGATTTCGAAACGGGCAGAAATAAGAATTTACAATACCTGAGCGGACAGCCATCAGACGCTATGCTGGCTCTCTTTCAGGACGGTTTCACGGCCCTGATCGCTTGGGACATGGTCGTGGCGAAGCAGTTGTCCGAAGTTGACAAGCTGGTGGACGTGGGAGAATACAACCGTTCCTATCGGGCTGCTCTGGTGGATGTGCTTAAAGACAAGCTGGGTGACAAATTCAAGTTGGAGGTCCTCCCCACCGAAAGTCACCTGTTGGCTCTGCAACTGCAGGAAGCCTTTCCTGATGGTGAGATCATCTGTAAGGGCGATGGCATCGCCAATGAATTTATCAAAGCCCGCGCGGTGAAAACGCCGCCTGAAATTGCGATTCTTAAAGAGGGCGCGGCAGCCACAAACACGATCATCAGAAAGATCAAATCGTTCATCGAATCGAACCGCGGACTACGTGAGGTCGATCTGGCGATTTTCCTGGAGACGGAATTCAAGAAGGCGGGCGGTGAAGGACCGAGCTTCGATACTCTGGTCGCTAATGTCGACCGTTCCGGCATGATTCACCAGGTGCCGCCGGCATCGGATGCGCAATTGGATAAGCCGGGTCTGGCGTTGACGGATTTTGGTCTGATGTGGAAAGGGTACGCCACGGACGTGACCGTGCCGCTGTTATTCTACCCCTTATCGGTTGAACAGCAGCGCATTATCGACGTCAATCGCGAAGCCTACGATATTGCTATTAATATGCTGGAACCGGGAATCCCGGCGCACATCGTCGCGGAAGCGGCCATCGGGCATATTAAATCGAAGGGTTTGAACATGCCGTACGGATTAGGTCATGGCATCGGTCTTGAGGTGCATGATCCTCCGCGGCTGGCTCCCAAGCCGACCGATCCTGAACTGCTGAAATTCTGGCAGGAGACACCCCTTGAGCCGGGCATGGTCTTTACCATTGAACCGGGGATTACCTCTGATATCGGCGGTTCCCGCATCGAAAACGACGTGCTGATGACGGCATCCGGCCCGGAGATCTTAACGGTCAGCGGACCGATCGAGTTTCGGTAGCAATCAGCATTCAGCAATCAGCATTCAGTAAAACGCCCCGATTATTCGGGGCGTTTTTTTGTTGACGGGAACTTTATGCCTGTTATCGAAATTCAAAAAAAAAAAGACTTGACAATCTAAAGATAGTTCTGTAAATTAAAATCATATTAGGAGGTTTGTATTATGAAGGCTGTATTAAGTCTTGTTTTAGTGTCATGCTTTGCTCTCCTCGCCTCTGCGCAAGAGCCCACCCTCACTCCCCTGGATTTCGGTTTTGGCCTGCTGGATCATGGCAGAGTCGATTACTGCAATCCTCCACCAAACACCCTTGCTGGTAATTTCAACTCTGATAATTATCTGGACATCGCTCGCTTTGATGGCCGCAAGCTGGAAGTTTACCTGATGATTTCCGGTGGCTATCCGATTGTGCCACAGCTTGTCAAAGAGTTTGACAAACCGATTGCTTCTCTGAAGATGAATGGCTCAAAATGGTCTAAATACCGCCGGTTGATGGCTGTTTTTACCGATGGAACTGAATCTGAACTGCCCTATTCCGGCGGTTCCATCGTTATCGATGGCAACGAATCAAATATATCCCTGGATTTCCCCCCACGCACCATCTCAGAAGATGAATTCCAATTAAAATGGGAAAGCGAACAGTATGCTTTTGGAGTTGATGAATTAGTGATTGGTGATCTTGATGATGACGGTATAGAAGAGATTGTGACCTGGTGGAAGGAATACGAGGAGGCAGATAGCGCTTGGATACTGATTTACAAATGTACAGGTGACGATTCATTTGAACTTTATTTCGAAGAACACATAGAGAATGACATCGGCTTCCCTCCCGAGTTGTCTTACCTGTTTATAACTGATTTGGACCAAAACGGGCAGAAGGAACTGATTTATTCTTACGACAAAATGTACATTTGGGAATTTGAAGCGTCAGACGTTTTCCATCGCTGGAGTTCAAACTACTCAATTCCGTGGGCGATATATGATGGGAAAATAGTCGATACTGACAACGATGGAATTGATGAAATCGCGGTGATTTGCACCTCGACGCAACATCCTGATCCCACCATTTACTTTATTAAGGAATTCAACTACAAAACTACTCAATTCGACAGTATGTATATTTTCAGTAACATCGTAGGTATATCACAGGATTGGCCGGATTATCGATTTGCTTTGGACGATTTTGACAATGACGGAGCTTTAGATATTGTTGGGGGCTACTTCGGTTATGTTCTCAACTATGATCCGCAATGGTTCACGTTTTACCGTTTAGACCCAGCCTATCCGGGCAATTTTACGCTGAATTGGGTCAATGCAGGCATCCCGCTTTCCTGTGCGAATCCTGTAATAGCCGATTTTGACAGCGATGGTGAGAACGAACTATTCGCGGGAGGATTATATCCCAATGGAGGCTCTGCCTTTCTCTGGGAATCGACCGGATTTACCATTGGTTATGCATCGTGGCTGGATTCCAGCCTGTTTTTCGGACCTAATGAAACTATGTTTGGCTTGGTAAATGGCCATCCGACGACAGCTTCAATTGTGCTTGACTATCCGATCTCAGATGTTTATGTATTCAGCTACCAACTACCTGGAATGTCACTATTTTGGGAAAGCGGTCTATTTGATTCGACAGCTTTCAAATTTCCAATTTTCTATGATATTGATAGTGACCTGAAAGAGAATCTTTTCTTCACTTCGAAGTCAATCAGCGAGACTAATCGATGGATCATGGATTGGGAGGTATCAACCACCGGGATTGAGTTTGCGCCAAATCCCAAAAGTCCTGCCGAGTTTATGCTTAATACCTGCTACCCGAACCCATTCAACTCAACAACAATCATCCCCTTTGAACTCAATAAACCTGGCGGCGTGGAGATATCTATTTACGACACTTCGGGACGGAAGGTGTACGGTTGGCAGGAAGATAATCTATCGCCCGGCTATTACGAGATTGATTGGCATGCAGATACAGAATCATCCGGTATTTATATATTTTATTTACGTTCCGGTGAAGAAGTACAAACCCGTAAAGGAGTGTTGTTGAAATAACTAAAGAAAGGAGGAAATCAGTTCGTCCCCAGCAGGAGTGCAACACATCAAGAGACAGAAAAAACAATTTATTAGGAGAACAAAATGTTACAGAAAACAACTCTGATTGTATCTTCAATTCTGGTACTCATACCATTCGCAGCGTTAGCTGAATGGACTTTGGACAACAGCTACGACTTGTATGAAGACGGTGCGACTAACTACTCTGGATACTCTGTTTGGTTGGAGAGAATCGACAGTGACGCCTATGTAGATATGATAACCGGCGGTAATTACAGTGGTCAGTCGTTATCTCAAGTTCTGTTCAATCTTGAAGGTACTTACAATTGTCAGTTTGGTGGAACTCCAGAAGTCGTCTCCTTCAGCCCCAAACAAATCCGTTCAGGATACATCCGAGGTACCAGCAATCCTAAAGACATCGTTATGGCAGATGGAGTCATCAAAATTTGTGAGAACGAACACGATGGCGAGCTCCAAGTGGACCAGACAATCAGCTACGACGTAGATTGGATTGCATTGGGAAAGATTGACGACGATAGTTACGATGATCTGGCAGGAACACCGGGCTCAGATGACGAGACCTTGTATATATGGCGCAATACGAGTGGTTCAATCAGTTCATCTCCTACCCAGACAATAGATGTTGAATCGACGGTGAATCAGGTGCAGATTGCAAATTTGAGCGATGATTATACCGAAGCATTTGGTGATGTCGTTGTCGCCACCGGAGGCGATTTATATATTTACGACAACAACGGCAGTGGTACGATTGGTACAACGCCTGACGAGCTTACAGTCCATTCGACTGACGCTGTGGTAGATTTTGCCATAGGCGACCTGAACTGGGATGGCTATAATGACATTGTCGCCTGCACTTACTACAAAGTTTACTTCTTCTTCTATGATGGTGGATTCAGTGCTACTCCCGATGATGATATCAACATGGGTGGCGGAGTAGAGCAGGTTGCTATCGGGCAAATCCGCGCGACAGGAGAGCAATACGATGGCTGGGCAGACCTTGCCGTTTGTACCCAAGATTATGCTTACATTTTCCCAAATAACCAAGATGAAACCTTCAATACAACTTATGGAGAATATTGGCTTTCCGATACATTCATTGGTGATTTCGGGATGGGTTGTGATTCAGGCGATTTTGAGTTTGCAGACCTGCGAAATAAAGGCGGTTTAAGCTTAATTGGAACTGGATATGGTAGCGCGATTGGTGGAATAGTGCTTGCTACCTATGTCTTCAAAGATGCAACAGACCCTGCCGTTACTCCCATTCAGAACGTTCAAGCACAAGAGAGCGCTGGTGGATATGCGCAAATTACCTGGGAAGCTTCCACCGAACCCGATATAGACAAATACACGATTTATCGAGCTCTGATGGATACCAGTACCTCGATTCCTGAACGAGAAGATTTCGATTCACTGTCAACTATCAATCATCCAACTTGCACTTACACGGACACGGAAGTTGAATGGCATTCCCAGAGTTCGAACTACTTTGTTTGGTATGCTGTGACAGGCATTGACGACGAAGGTACTGAGTGCGGTATTGTGGGTTTCGCCAAAGGTTGGGGATACTATAGTAATGGCGACATCTGCGAGACCATCTTCTTCAACCAGCCGGATCATTTC
This sequence comes from bacterium, assembly GCA_018812585.1. GTDB lineage: Bacteria > Electryoneota > B3-LCP > B3-LCP > B3-LCP > JAHJDJ01. Next base: position 18,361 of record JAHJDJ010000295.1, on the reverse strand, counting down.
AGCATGAGCGCCGCGCCGAATCCGTTTAATCCGACGACTACTCTGCGCTATGAAATGCCATCAGACGCGCACGTCACGTTAAAGGTATTCGATGTAGCAGGCCGCGAGGTAGCTACTCTGATGGATGCCTACCGCGAAGCAGGCACGCATAATCTTACCTGGAATGCAGGGCATTTGCCGTCTGGCGTCTATTTCGCGCACATTCGGGCGGGAGAGTTCAGTTCTATTCAGAAGTTGATGCTAGTGAAGTAGCAGCAAACCTACGATTTGTTTAATAAATACGCCCCGAGAAATCGGGGCGTTTTGTTTGTAGCATCCATAAGAAAAACCGCTGTAGATGACCAATCCACAGCGGTTTTGACCTTGCCATAACCCAAGGTAATGCTACAGGAGGATGCTTCCTTTACCTTGGTACGACAATTAAATTATGCAAAGAAGGGTAACCCGGCTAAACGGCAGGCGCCCCGGCGATACCCTTCAGGGAACAGTTCCCTGAATTCCGAGAGTTCCAGATTGTTCTCTTTGCAGGTTTCGTAGACCGTCGGTATATTTTTAGCTCTACTATAGTAATAGCGGAGGTAAGCGATCACTTCTCGATGCCTGTCGGTCAATCCTTGCGACAGTTTCCATTCCCGGATAACCATTTGTGCGAAGCGCTCATTCCATTTGTTGAAATCTTCGAGAAAACCATCAGGAGTCAGCTTGAATTCTTCTTTCTGTAGAGTCGTAGTTTCGTAAGTCAGCCAATAGTTTGTTTCATACATGAAATTATAGTTGATGCCAGCGATGCGGCAAGCTCCGCGATGATAGCCCGTCGGAAACAGAAATCGGAGATCATTCAAGCGCAGATTGTTGTCAGAACAGGCGAGAACTACCACGGGGACCGTCTTCTCATTGATGAACTTATCGCGCAGATAATTAATGAAGCTCCAATGTTCTTCGGTCAGGCCGCCGTAAATCCCTTGCTGCTCTGCCATACCCTCAGCAAAGACCTCATCCCATTGATGAGGCTGGTCCAGGAATCCGTATCCATCGAGCGTATAGGTCTGATCTTCACCGAAAGTGACGGTAGAAAGTTTGATCGCAGCCAAATTATAATCCGTTTCTGCTTTTGTTTGGTAGATAGGAACAAACTTTGCTTGATTCACTATTTATTCAAGCGATGCTAATCCATCTTTCCGACATAATCGATATGTTCAGCAGCTTTTCCGTCGATCATAATTGACCTTGAGAGCATATCATGAACACCACCCACCTGGAAATCGGCTTTGTGATATTCGATGAGCTGCATGAATTGCCGCTTACAATTTGAACAGGCAGTGGCAAGGTATTTAGCGTTAGTGTCTCTGACTTGCTCCATCTTTTTGCGGCCAGACACATTCATACGAAACTCTTGTATGTCATCCATCGCGGACAGTCCGCCACCGCCGCCACAGCACCAGTTTTCGCCGCGATTGGGATACATTTCCCGGAAATCTTCGCAAGCCGCATTGAGGATTACCCTAGGGGCTTCGACGATACCGCAGCTTCTCCCGAAATTGCAGGGATCGTGATAAGTCACCGGCATGGGATTCTTGCTCTTATCGAACTCCAGCATACCAGCTTGGATTTTCTCAGCCGTCCATTCCATGCAATTGATAACCTTGAACGGCAGATCTCCCCACCATTTCCCCTTTTCCATCATCATTTTCATAATGCGGTAGGCATGGCCGCATTCACCCATGAACATATATTTGACGCCTAATCTTTTTGCTTCTTCGACATAGGGTTTGTTATCGGCTTTCATATCCGCGTCGTTGCCGGTAAACAGGCCGTAATTGGCTCCATCAAAACACTTAGAGCTCATGGTCCATTTGTCCTGCATACCAAGAACGTGAAAAACCTTGGCGATTCCTGTAGTTGCTTCCGGATTGACGAGCACATCACCTGAGGGAGGAACGTAGAAATACTCAGCCCCCTCGACATCGACAGGAATCTTGATATCAATGCCGTGTTCATCCTGCATTTCCTCTTCGAGGAATTCAACCGCGGACTTAAACGCTTCTGGCGAAGCGCCGTCTGTATTGCAGGTTTCCAGTGAAATATCCACAACTCTCTGCATGCTAGCAGGTGTATAACCTAACGCATCGGCGATAGCTCTCCCCTTGCGGGTGATGACTGAATTATCGATCCCGAAAGGACAATAGGTTGCACACCTGCGGCAGCCGGTACACTCATAGAAGGAATTTACAAACTGTTCCATATCGCCATTGAAGTCACCTGCGCCATCGAGAGCGCCTAAGATCTTTCCTGTCCAGGTTTCGTTTTTTTTAAAGATACCGCGAATCAGATCCGAGCGCAGCACTGGATTGCGCAGTTTGGTCGGTTCTCCGTAATAGACGGGACATTGTTCAGCACAAGTCCCGCATCTGGCACACATCTCCATATATAGTTTGAGAACTTGAGGACCGTTTTTAATGGTCTTGACTGCATCGATAACTTCCTGCCTCAAGCGCTCCCCATCAACTCTCTCTTTTTTCGGCACGGTTTATTTCCCCTCTATGATTTCTGTATTAGTGTCTGGGTGAAGAAGATACCTCCGAAGTGAAGTATCTTGCTGAACGGGATGTAGATAATCAGTAATTGTACTAAGATGAAGTGCGTCCAGAACAGACCGCTTGCAGGCAGAGTCATTCCCACAAATGAGAAAGTGAATAGCTGTGCGAAGTAGGTTCGGGTTATTTCCAGGTCAAAGTGTTCGCCAAATCGCATCCAGTCTCCAGTGACAATAATCGCCAGGACCAGGAGCAGGGCGAAAAAATCGGAGAAGTTAGTAATCTCTCTGACTCTTTTATACAACATACGGCGAAACAGAAGCATCAGTCCACATACCAGGATAACAATACCGGCAGCTCCTCCTGCTGTTGCACTCATATTTTCCACATTGACGCCCATCCCCGCCAGCATCCGGTCAAACAAGCCAGTGAAAACTCTCAAGTGCCCCAAAATGATCAGCGCCAACATGGCGTGGAATATCCATGAAGCAATCCACAATGACCGATCTGCCTTAAAGAGTTTCGGGAAGAAGAGGGATTCCTTGATCACCGGCCAGAGCAGGCTCTTATCAGCAGGAGGCGCGGGGAAAAGAGTCATCTTCCCGGGTTGCGGTGTTTTTATCCAACTTCTAAATCTATATCCCATTCCCACAACGAAGATGATAATTGTGACATAGGGAAGTCCGATGGCGATAAGCTGATCCAAGGCTCTATCCTTTCAGAATTTTGATATGTTGGTAAAATGTTACTCAAACTCAGGTTATTTCTAAGCAGTCATCCGCCATCACAACGCCGGATTAAATGCATCCCGCAGGTCTGGGCAGGCCCGCCAGCCGGAAAGCGCCGCGCACATACCCACAAGGGAAAAGCTCGCAGACAACCTGGCGGTTTAAGCCAGTATCTTTGCAGAGTTTAACAATGGGCGGCCCCTGGTGATGGCGCTCATAATAATCTTTTACATACTCGATCACTTTCCAATGATCATCGTTTAACGGTCCAATGTTATTCTTCCTGGCCAGTTCTTCCGCGATTTCTCGCGACCAGTGTGACATTTCAGTCAAATAGCCGTCCTCGTTTTCATAATCGTTGCGAGGTTCAATCTCAGCGCTCATGCTGACTCCTTCTTTAACCAAACAAACGGATTTGAGTCTTGATTAATCGCGATCATCTTCGATAAAATTGAGATCAGGGAATTGAAGTGGAGGGGAACTGGGGCGGATAGTTCTTGACATCCCTATTCGCCTCATTGTATATTAAGAGAGCGACGGTTGGGGCAAAGAGATAATTCTCTTGTCCGTTTCCGTAGCCCAAGCTCGGCGGGTGTTCCTTGCAAGTTACTTCCCGCCGGGCTCCTTTTTTCCCTCCCGGATCTTTCTACCGAATGATCGAGGTTATCGTGAAAAACCCATTCGAATATTATTGTCTTCGTAATGGGTTTTTGTTATTGAGCGCTAATGAGTTCTGCTAATACTATGCGATTGAAGGGTGTTTCCAGTGTCGCAAATACCTCCTTATCGCAGGCTTTAGGAAATTGATTGCGACTCCCCACTAGAATAATCTTGATGAAGGGAATTCTCGGATCTGCGGCGACGTGTTGAGCGAACTGCCGGGTTCTTTCAACTCCCATGGAACAGTCCAGGATGACATAATCTGCACGATAGCCTTCCAGCAGCATGGAACAGTTGTATTCGCAGTCCGTTACCTGCAGATTGTAGCCATTTGAACCTGCGACTTCTTCTAAGGTCGTCCTCAATTCCTTATCGTCGGTGACTACCAGGACATTCTTTTTCTGACCCAACACCGTCCGGTAGTAGTCACATTCATCACAGCTTTCCTGGCAATAAAGCTTGGAATGGCCAGCTTCAGTCGGTAAACCGCTAATTTCGTAGCAGCGCTTGGTTCTGGAGCGATAAACGATACACTTCAGACAATCCCGTCTGGTTGCGTCGCCATCGGCATAATACTCCCAACAGTAATGAAAAGGTTTGGAGTTTCCGTTTTCATGTTCTTCCTGCAGGGGCTGTATCATTTGCTGGACATCGACCCGCCGAATTCTATAATGACCACCGGGTGTGCGGCTGGCAGTCAATTTACCACCTTTGATCCATTTAAGCACGGTGTCGGGCGTCACCATACACAGCGCGGCGGCTTGTCCGGTACTTATGAAGGTATCTTTCCTTCTCAGAACTTGAGTCATCGATCCAGGGTAATTCTGTGTTTTATGCGTTTTACGTGTTTTATAGAATATAAGCATTATTATGGGTTTTGTCAAGGACTTTTTTAACTTTGTGAAAAAAGTTATTAGTTGTGCCATAGATTCTTTACTCTAAGAATCAGAGTCACAGGTGAAATAAAAAACGCCCCGAATTCTCGAGGCTTAAATTTGTAGGGGCGAGGCATGCCTCGCCCCTACAAGAGCTAATAGCCAATCGCTAACAGCCAAAAGCTACTTCATCAGCACCATTTTGCCTGACAGCGTCTGTGCGCCGGTGGTCAGGCGGTAGACGTAAACGCCGGATGAAAGCGCTGAGGCGTCGAAGGAGACTTCGTGCGTTCCAGCATCACGATAACCATCGACCAACGTCGCAACCTCACGCCCTGCAATATCGTAAACCGAAAGGTTTACATGGCCAAGAGCCAATAGCGAATAGCTAATAGCAGTCGTCGGGTTGAAGGGGTTGGGAAAGTTCTGGTATAAGGCATATTTTAGGGGGATAAAACTCAAGGATGTTACTGGTGCTGAGTCTAAGATTTGCGCAGCGTTTGATCTGAAATAAACCAGAATCTCACGTAATAATCGCTGCTTCGTGCTTGAAGAATTATTCCCGCTCAGACCACCAAATTCGACACTCAGACCGATGGTTTTGTAGTTCGGAGCATCCTGCGCAACACAGTAGGCGGTATCTGCATGAAGGAAGATTGATTCAGCTCCAGGCGCTGCAGCGATGCGGTCAACATAGTGTGAATTGTTGGAATTGAAGGACATCCCTGATGTGAAAGTGCCTGTTACTCCCAACAATGGACTGACACTCGACTGAATCGGTCCATCATAGATGCCAATTATACCGAAAGCCTCAGAAAGCAGATCATGATATGGACTGTACGCCCAGCAGTCCGTTCCTTCCAGATAAATCCGATGACCGCTTTGAATGTAATCAGTGATCTTTTCAATCTGATCTAATGTCAGATAATAGCTGTCAGGCCAACTACCTGTGCAGACGAACATGTTTTCAAAGCGGTTGAAGCTCACAGGTTCATCTTCGGTGTAGAAGCACTCGATACCGGCTCCTTGAAGGTACGCAAATATCGCTTCACCGGAAGGCATCCCGCAGGGATTCCATATACAGTTCTCAATGCTTCCTACAATGTTAATCGTGTAGTACCCAGACTGGGGCTCATAAGTCGTATTCTGGCTGACCGAGTTATCCACCGCCTTGATGCGAACCTGGATCCGGTCGCCTGCAACAGCAGGTGGATCGAAAGGTGCCTCATAGAGCGCCGCGCTTAAGGGTTGCAGGATCATCTCCAGAGTGTCTATGGGAATTCCATTGATCTTATATTCAAGAGTGACGGATGAGATCCAACGATTATCTCGCACTTCTGTGACAATAGGAAACGGCAGACTCAATGGGAGCAGAGTTTGCGGGATTTCGGTTGTAATAGTTGGAGGTTCAGTATCAGGGCCGACATAAAAATGATGCGGGTTGCCCGGGCCAATATAGGGGTGGTTCTCGCTTCTGTTGGAATCATCTTCTGCATGTATGTAATAGTATAGTTCCGTGCCGTTCGGTTGGTTGGGAATAACCGCTGTGAAGGAATCACCCATCGTATGAGTCATGGTCACAATGTTATAGTCCCCTCCCCCGACTTTCCAATGGACTTGGGGCATTTCTGCTAGGAGCGGAGTGTTGCTGTAAGCGTGAACTGACGCCTCAACCGGAAAATCCTGTCCAAAATTCTCCTGATCGAAAATGGGTACATGCGTGATCCTCAGCATATATCGGTCAGTTATGCCCATCGTGCGGCAATGCAGCGCGTTTCCGGGTCCCCATCCCGGACCGAAACCGAGAACTTCATATCCGGGCATCGCTCCCCGCCAGGTTTCCAGAGCGAGGCTATCGAGTGGGTGACCATTATTTGTGGGTACAAGCACTTTGTTATTCATGAACAAAGAATTGGTATAAGAGGTAGTGTAATCGTAGTCGATCCTGATGACTTCATAGGGACGTCCATAGGAGCTTTTCAAGGTTGAGATGTAGTGCGCCAGATCCTCCAATTCCGGTACAGGAGGATTGTATCGTTTGATCATAACCCGCTCGGGATCGAGGAACTTTCCCCAAGTGTCTATATGAGCATTTCCATAGCCTCCGCAGTCGTCAAAAACCAGGTAATTGTCAATACCAAGATACCTCTGGACGATGTCGTGTATCTGTGTTTGTGACAGACTGGGATTTTGAGTGTAGGTCATCCCAGATGACATAGCACAGCCCATCCCGTCGCTCATCCAGTTGCCGCCCTGAATGACCAATCCTGTCTGATAAACAGGTATGTTTAGGGAATCGCCAATGAACTGTGGAAGGAGGTCTTCCGGCGACCCCTGATTATGAATATTATCAGCCATCCCCTGAATTTCATTCCCATCGAAGATATACCAGGGGCCGCAATCCCGAGCTAAGCTTGCATTGGCAGAACAAATCAGAAAAGTACAATTACCCAGGTTGACACCGTTACTGCCATAGGCGCTGATGGCGGACTGCATCGTATTCTCATCCGGAACGACGGACAACACGTTGGCATCCTCAGAGATTTCCGCCAGCAATTCCATGGGAACAGGCGGAGGAAAAGCAATAATGACGCCGCTCATCGGTTCGAATTCTGCGGGATTGATTGCCGGTTGAGGGGGCGGCTGCGCAAATGCCAATCCAAGCAGAATCGCCAGAATGATGGTGGATTGTAGCAGGATTTTCATGCTGTGTCTCTTTTTTTATTCCGTGTAGGAAAAACCTTAGACTTATTAATATACAAAATAATCCGATGTTTGTCAAGTTAATTCTATCGACGACAAAAAAAGGCGAACAGTCAGGTTCGCCCAAATTCGTAGGGGCGAGGCATGCCTCGCCCCTACAAGAGCTAATAGCCAATCGCTAACAGCCAAAAGCTACTTCATCAGCACCATTTTACCTGACAGCGTCTGTGCGCCGGAAGTGAGGCGGTAGATGTACATGCCTGATGAAAGCGCTGATGCATCGAAGGAGACTTCGTGCGCGCCGGCGGCGCGGTACCCGTCCACCAGTCGAGCGACTTCGCGTCCGGAAACGTCAAAGACTGCCAGTTCGACATGATTTGCCGCGTCCAGGGAATAGCTGATCGTGGTGGTCGGATTGAACGGGTTGGGATAAGCGCCAATCAGATCGAAACTGGTGGCGGCGATGATCTCATCACCCGTATTGATGCGGTCAAACGGATCAGGCATACCAGCCGGAATCAGCGGGCCTTCGCCCCAACTGTCATCACCAGTTTTGGTCCAACTATAGCTGTCTTCAGTCCAGACAGTGCTGGGATGATTACCGACTCTCCCCCACATGTAATAACTGCCGCCCGCATAGTAGCTGGGCACCGGGAAGAACATGTTGGGACGGTCGATCGTCCAACCGGGCTGATAGTTGGCGAAAGCACGCTGCACGACGGTCCAGGTCGTGCCGCCCACCTCTTCGATGTCCAGCCAGGCATCGAAGTTCAAAACCTGGCCACTGGTATTTTCAACATAAACATCGAAGTAGAGATTGCCGCCGTAGGAAGGCACTGGCGAACCGGATTGATAGGTCAATTCCATGACCATATCCGGACCGGCGCCGATGACGTCAACTTCATCGATGTGGCGGTAGTAGTTCGCCTTGGTGACCGTGACACACATCGGAGAACCGCCGTAAGGGGGATCTATAGTGACATTGACAGCAGATCCAGTCCCTTCGGCCGCGCCCAGGAAGGCACCATTCTGGCTGATACCGATCAACGCGCCATCATCTGCCGTGACGCTGAAGCTGGTTTCGCCGGCATTGATCGAAGTCGCATGCGAGACGGTCAGATTCTGCGGAATTTCAGAATATAGCGTCATGAACGCATCGCCATGATGATGGAACAGGTAGTAGGTTTCGTCCTTGTTCGTGGGATTATAGGGCCAGGAAGAGGCTTGCAGATAGTATTTACCGCTGGCGCTGGCTGCGCCCGGACGAAGGTTATCCTCACCCGTCAGATCCACGCCGTAGCCGGGATCGAAATCGGGCCACATACTGTCGTACATACCCCAGATGTAGGTGTCGTTGACAAACGAATAGGAGACGTTGGTGGCAGCGTGAACACCCAGCGCCCCATCTTCCATGCGATGGAATGCTTCGGCGAAGCTTTCGGAGCCGTCATCGAATTTGCCGGTCAGGCAGTTCGTGGAAAAGACATAGGGCAGATCGCTGTTGTTTAAATTTCCCAGATCCCAGTTATGGTAGGAGGGTTCACCCCAACCGTTTACAGATCCGTGATCGCGATGCTGGACGATAAACGCGCCGCTGTTGATGGCGTTGTTGACGCCGGAGGCATTACCCGACCAGTTCGTCAGATATGACGGCGTGCTGGGGATATAGCCCAGGCCGCTGGGGCCGAAGTAATTGACGATCATCCAGGTGTTGGAGTTGGAAGACCAGATCGATCCCGGTGTGCCGGAATAGATGGCATACTGACGCCCGGGGCTTTTACCCAGCTCGTTCTGCATGAAGCCGAAGATCACTTCTTCGCAGATAATAAACCAGCGCTCGGTTTGCCAACCGCCAGCAAACAGAGGGTTGTCGTAGAAATTCGCGCTGGTCGAAGGATAACGTTCGTAGTCCAGCATTTTGCCGATCATGCGCTCCAGATGAGTGGCGTTCTGCGCGCAGATACGACCGTGGATCATATCGGGAAGCTGATTGTTGTTGACGTCGGCGTAGAAGTTATCCGACACGCAGCTATACCAGCCATAATTGTAAGATTGCGCAGTGATACCGTAAACGTCAGCTGAATACTGATAATCCGACAGAATCAGGAACGCCACCGGTGGAATTGCCCAGTTATTGTAGGCATTGTTCAAGTAATTATCGATGGCAGTGTAATTGTTGCCGCCGATTTCGCTCAAGGTGGTGATGCCGGTGCGGATACCCTGAGAGTTACGCCACTGTTTCAGTGTGTCAGCCCAGGCGATAAAAATAGGATCATCCGGAACGATGATGATGTATTCGACATTGTCTTCATCGGTGGCGGGAGTTTCAGGATGATAATTGACCTCTGCTAATGAGGTGTAGTTGATCAGGTTTTGCTGCAGGATCGGTTCAAACCAGCGGCTGCGCAGGCGGTCTTCGCCGAAATGAGCATTGCCGCCCACGAAATTCACCTTGAAGCGGACGTCTTTATAAACCACCAACTCTTTGGTGACCGGATTGTATTGGAAAGGTGTCACACCCGCAATGACCACGTCGACGCCGCGCATTTTATCCAGCGAACTCAAGCGCACGACTTCTGACGGATAGTAAGCATTGGTGTTATAGATCTCTTCATTCACCGGGTAGTTCAGCGGTGAATCGTCATTTTCGATGGGGATTTCAAACGCCGGAGCGATCTCGATGTTCTGCCATACTTCGGTGCGGTAATCGATCAGTTCCAGTTCAACGCGGGCGCCCTGCGGAACGGCGATGTAGCGTCCCGTGCCCGGCAGATCCGGCGCTCCCGCGTCGTTCGGCAGAGTTACACCGGGGATACTCAGGTGTTGCAGGATCGCGCCATCAATTTCGATTTCAGACATTTCAATCATGGGGACGGAAAAGACCAGTTCAACACCGGAAGCGGATTGCTCCGTGAGATTAAAACCGACTTCTCCCCAACTGTTTTCAAAACTGACGACTTCCGCGCTGCCCACCTGGAAAAGCAGGAGGGTAACCGCTGTAATCATCAGACTGACCCGAACCAAATTAGTAGACTTTCTCGTCATGTCAGACATTTTGCCTTCCTCAATCTTGATTTATTTTCCGATAGTTGTGATAGCATGGTGTATCACCGTGCGTTGTGAAAGATATCTTTTTCACAACCATACTGTTAATATACGAAATTTCCAGCATTGAATCAAGGTAATTAATAAAGCTACCGGAAAAGATGCTGGGGATCACATGAAACGGCTGAATTTTTACGGTTGGCGGGATTATTTTGGTGCAGATTAGGAAGTACTGTGTTATTTTGTAAGAGTATAAAGCGGTCATTGCGAGCGAAATGACGACTAAGTCGGAATGAAGCGGAGCAATCTTCGCGACCTATCGCGACTCCCTATCATCCCCAGAATCCGTGCAATCCGCGGTCGAGACAATCAAAATCTGCGCAGTCCATTAATCAGCGTGAATCTGAGATTCTGACAAATAAACGTATTATTCCCGCTCCGAAATCTTAATGTCAGACTGCGTTGCGCTTAGTCTACCCTACCCATCTTCTCCCCTCAACAAGTCTAACACCTGCTGAATATCGTCAGGGAACTCGCTTTCAAAGCGGTGATGCTCAGCCGTGATCGGATGATCGAAGCCCAGCATTGCTGCATGGAGCGCCTGGCGCGGCAAGATATCGAAAAGCTTGGCGATAAAAGCCCGCTGCGGAGTGGTCAGCGGTCCCAAGCGGCGGTTGCGACCACCATACAGAGGATCGCCAAAAACCGGATACCCGGCATATTTCATGTGAATGCGAATTTGGTGCGTACGGCCGGTTTCCAGTTGCAGCTCCACCAGGGATAACAATTCAAACGCTTCCAGCGCTTCATAGCGCGTGGCCGCTTCTTTTCCACCCTCCACCACACCGAACGCCTTGCGGTCACGTTTGGATCGTCCCAGCGGCGCTTCAATACGTCCCTGCTGGGGATATGGATGACCCCAGACGATTGCTTTGTAGATCCGCTCCGAAGTCTTCTCTCGGAATTGTCTGCTCAGGCTAGACAGCGTCCTCTCATCCTTCGCCACCACCAGCAGACCCGACGTATCCATATCCAGCCGATGCACCAGACCCGGTCGCATCTCGCCGCCGATTCCCGCCAGATCCTTGCAATGATGCAGCAGCGCGTTCACCAGAGTCCCATCAGGATGTCCGCAGGCAGGATGGACGACCATTCCTGCAGGCTTATTCACCACTACCAGGTGATCGTCTTCGAAACGAATATCCAAAGGAATGTCCTGGGCGATCAACGGTGATGGTCGGGGGCGGGGGATTCTAACGATAATTTCATCATTCCATTTGACTAAATAGGACTGTTTTACCACTTTTCCTCCTACCGTCACCCTGCTTTCGCTGATCAATCCCTGAACGCGATTACGCGAGATACCCGCAATCTGTTGCACTAACCAGAGATCCAACCGTTGGTCAGGAAGATGCGTTCGAACCAGAAAATTGAGGATGCGAAGATCGTCGGTCTGTTCTGTGGAATAGATGGAGTTTGAGGATTTAGGCTCCATGGGGGGAAGCATTATCGCTTTCGGAAATAGTGGCTCGTCTCCCGAAAATCAGGAATAGGCACCAGAGTGTCACGCCGATAGTGACTGCACTGTCGGCTGCGTTGAATACCGGCCAGCGATTCATAATGAAGTCGGGAAAATCGAAATCCAAAAAGTCGGTGACACGCCCGAAAATGATACGGTCAATCAGATTACCGATAGCGCCGCCCAGTATCAGAGACAGCGAAAACCGCACCAGAGGCGGTTCCGCCAATGATCCCGGTTTTGCGGCTGCCAGGATCAGATAAGCGATAAAAAGGGATGCAATAGACGTGAAGATGATCAGAAAAAAAGGGGGGCCGGCTTTCATGCCAAAAGCGACGCCGACATTTTCAACGTGAGAAAGTCTGAAGAAATCTTGTCCGAAGATGGGAATAGACTTCCCTAACTGCATAGCAGAACGTATCCAGATTTTAGTTAATTGATCGAGAATAATCACGACTGCTGTGGGCAGCAGATAAAGCAGATTTGTCGCCTTCACAGAACAAACGGAAATTTGGTTAATGTGTCACTCTTCCAGTTTCGACTTGCAATCCACGCAAAGCTTGGCTGTCGGTACTGCTTCCAGCCGCGCCTTGGCAATCGGGTTTTCGCATTCCTGGCAGATGCCATAGGTGCCGTCTTCGATCATCAGTAACGCACGGTCGAGGTAGGAGAGATAGCGGCCTTCCCGTGATGCCAGCATAAATGCCTTTTCCCGTTCCTGAGCGTCCGTTCCCTGATCCGCCATGTGGAAGGAATAGGTTGAATTTTCGCCGGAATAATCCTGATAGGATTTCTCTAACGCCTGCTCTTTCATCTCCCCAAGTTTATTCACGAGTTTCTGTCGTTTTTCGAGGATCAGCTTTTTGAAGTGAGGCAGATCTTTCTTTTTAAAGAGTACCGGCGTCCTGGTTGTTTTTGCTTGAGGCATGATTTGCTCCGACTAAGTCGTTTCAGCTTTCTCAATTTTATAATATACGATTTCTTTGTCAACTTCAATGGATTTTTCCAAAGAATTAGAGGTCTCTTCAAGTTTTTTAAAACCAATCGCTAAAGTTTCCGCCTTAATCCAGTCTTCGTTTGATGCAATTGCGCTGCAAGTGACAAGGCCATCGGTGTAGTATTCAATCGAAATCCGATCCGCGACCTCCAAGCCCATCTCTTTACGCGTAATTTGTACACCATGCATGATTTCACGCGCCACACCCTCATAAATCAAATCGTCCGTGAGTGAAAGATTCAATGCCACTGTCAAATCACCCGCTCCACCGACAGCCAGATGCTCCGGCGCCTGACGCTCCACGATGACGTCTTCCGGCATGATTTCGATGCCTTCAGAGACAACAGATTCGCCGAGGTCCAGCTTGCAGATGTCGCTTTCGGGTAGATTCTTGATGATACCTGCGATCTTATTCACCTCTTTGCCGAAGCGAGGCCCTAAAGCTTTGAAATTCGCTTTCGCCTGCAGTTGCACCAGATCACTGTCATCGAATATAAAGGTTAGTTTCTTGACGTTCAATTCGTCATAAATCAGTTCTTGAATATCCTCTGCAGAAGCCAACGAGCTGGTACGATGGGCAATGGTCAGCTCGCTTAGTGGCTGACGAACCTTGATATTGTGCTTCTGCCGTAGATCACGACCAATTCGAACCACATCACGAGCGGTGCGCATCTGCTCTGCCAGTTCCTCATCGATAGTTTTAAGCACAGGTTCGGGCCATTTCGCCAGGTGAATCGATTCCGGCGCAGAGGCGTCAACTGAGCAAACGATATTCTGGTAAATCTCCTCGGTCAGGAAGGGGAGGAACGGAGCCAGAATCAGCGAGAAATCCTTCAGCACGCGGTGTAGTGTTACATAAGCGTTGTGCTTATCCTGATCGTCTTCCGATTTCCAGAAGCGGCGGCGTGACCTGCGGATGTACCAGTTAGTCAGTTGATCTAAGAACCGGACACAGGAGTTCGCGGCTGGCGCCACGTCATATTTTTCCAGATGGGCGGTGACGTCACTGTTCAAACGAGTCAGTTCGCCCAGAATCCAACGATCCAGTGGGCGCTCGGAAAGCTGGTCGTCGGGGAAGGCTTCCAGCCATCCACTCCGGCGTAAGTGACGAAGAAGGAGTAAGCATTCCAGAGAGGCAGCAGCACATCCCGCACGGATTCCTTGACATAATCTGTCGAAAAACGGCGCACGTTCCAGGGATTCGTGACGTAAAACGACCATCGTGTGGCGTCAGCGCCGATTTCGTCGAAAAGCCCCATCGGATTGATGACATTCCCTTTGGACTTCGACATTTTGTGCCCCTCGTCGTCCAGAACCAGATCGGTGCAGATGACGTTTTTATAGCAGGACCACTGATCCTCAGGTAATTTATTTCCCAGCGCAAACAGCGTTGACGTGGCCACCAGCGTATAGAACCAGCCGCGTGTCTGGTCAATCGCTTCGCAGATGAAATCAGCGGGATACTGTCTGGCGAAAATCTCCTTCGATCCCGGCGTTGCAGGATAACCCCACTGCCCGATAAACATCAAACCGGCATTGAACCAGCTATCCAGCACGAAGTTTTCGCGTGTCATCGATTTACCGCAATCAGGACAAGGCACGGTGACCCGGTCGATTAACGGTTTGTGCAGATCGACATGACCGATCTTTTCGTTGAACAGCGCCTCGTCGGTGTTCTGCTCGGCGGCGGCTTTCAGCTCCTCGTAATTGCCGAAGCATATTTCGCCTTTACAGCCAGGTTCGTCGCAGGTCCAGAGCGGCAGCGGACTGCCCCAATAGCGTTCCCGCGTGACGTTCCAGTCGATCGTGTTTTCCAGCCAATTCCCGAATCGCCCAGCCTTGATATGCCCTGGCTGCCAGTTGATGTGTGAATTTGCTGTCAGCATCTCCTGCCGGTAGGATGCCGTGCGGATAAACCAGCCGGGACGCGCGAAATACATCAGATGAGCATCACAGCGGTAACAGAAGGGATAGCTGTGCTCGTGCTTTTGCTTGGCCAGCAGTAGACCTCTGGCATGCAGGTCTTTCAGCACGTCGATGTCGAATTCAGCTTCTTTGAAGTAGCGACCGGCATACTGCCCGGCGTTCGCTTCACAGTAGCCGTGATCGTTGACGTTCTGCACCAGCGGGAATCCTTCCCTGCGGATAATGCGGAAGTCGTCTTCACCGTAGAGCGCCAGATGCACTACGCCAGTGCCATCTTCAGTCGTGACATACTCATCCGCTATAACCCGATGCGCCTTACTGTCCTTCTGCCAATCCCAGAGCGGTTCGTAAGTCATGCCCGCCAGATCGCGGCCTTTCTTAAACCACACGGTCTCATATTTGCCAAGCGCATCTTGGTAGGCTTCTAACCGCTCCTTAGCCAGAATAACCGTGTCACCAGCCATACCGGCTGTGCAGTCCTCCAGCAGTTTTACCGCTGCATAATCGACGTCCGGGCCTACCGCCAAGGCCACATTCGAGAGCAGCGTCCATGTCGTCGTCGTCCAGGCGGCGATAAACAGGTTGGCTTCGCCTTTGACCGGGAATTTGGCGGTCAACGTCATATCGACGACGTCTTTATACCCTTCCGCCACTTCAAAATTGGAGAGCGTCGTCCCGCAGCGGCAGCAGTAGGGCATGATGCGGTAATCTTTGTACAGCCAGCGCGGACTGACCTCTTTGCCCTGCAATTCCGGACGGTCGGGATCTAACTTCATTTCCCAGGCCAGCTTCAGCAGGTACCAGTCAGATTGAATGTAATCGTTGGTCAGCGTCATGTAGGGATCACTCATATCCAGAAAGCGGCCCACACGGCGAATGGCCTCTTCCCAGCGATCCTTATAACGGAAGACTGTGGAACGGCAATAGTCGATATACTTCTCTTCACCAAACGCCTGAATATCCCGCTTGGATTTGAGCTTCAGCTCTTTTTCCGCGGTCAGCTCAATCGGCAGCCCGTGAGTATCCCATCCAGCTTTGCGAATGACATGAAAGCCGTTCATGGTCTTATAGCGCGGCCAGAGGTCTTTTAACGCAGACTGCATCATGTGACCGATATGGGGCACGCCATTGGTGCCCGGAGGACCATCATAGAAGACAAATTCAGGATTCCCCTGACGCTCCAGGTCCGTTTTGCGGAAGATTTCTTTGTCTTCCCAGAATTTTAAAAGACGCTCTTCCAGTGCGGGAAAGCTGACGTTTTTTTCGACTGGTTTGTACATGATCTGAATTTATGGCTGTCCCGCCTCCGCGGGAAAGTCTTCCGGTAATGGAACGCCAAGGTAACCGTCCGGTATCTCGAACAGAGCTGGATCGATGTCCTCCCGGCGTTCGATTTTCATTAATGTGGTATATGTGTTGATTATATCGTGCGCTTCGGTGCGCACGGGATACCCCTCGAATTTCTTGATGCGGTCGAAGAACTGCTCCACTTCAGCAGAATTCCCAAACATCTGCTTCAACTGATCACCGTAAACCTCTACCGGAAAATCGACTTCTTCACTGTACCAGAAAACCACATACGGTCCTTCAGGTGTGCGATACTTCGGATTGGTCATCACCTGGTAACAGTTCCACTTGGCGATCTGTTTCGTGCTTTCAGTGCGAATGAACAGATCCTCTGGAAAAGAGATACGCCCTTTAGCATCGGTGACGCCGAAACCGCTTAGACCGGAACTCGCATTATTGCGCAGAAACTGGGTCGATATTTCGACGTAGGAATTGCTGGATTGATCCAACTGATAGATCATCCCCTTATCGAAGCGGGCGATGGTTTTCCCCTGCCACTGCTCATCCTTCAGCATGCGGTCACCCGCGTACCAGCTCTTGCGAATGATGGTCTGATCGCTCACGTCCAGGGGATAAAAGGTGCGTACTTCTTCTTCAGTATAGTAGCCTGAAAGCAACTCACCTGCTGTTGCCATTACAGGAAGAAGACAAATCACTAAAATTAGCTTTTTCATCGAATTTTTCACAATCTCTCGACAACCGTTTTCATGATGTAGGTCAAATTCGGTTCAGCTTTGCCAGCCGTGGCGATGATATCTTCGATTTTAGCCGGTTTCAAAGCGTCGGGGTAGCATTCATCCGTGATGACAGAAATGCCCAGGACGCGCATTCCGGCATGATTGGCGGCCACGCATTCGGGGATGGTCGACATGCCGACCACGTCAGCTCCAATGGCGCGCAGGAAGCGGTATTCGGCGCGGGTTTCCAGGTTCGGACCGGCAACTGCGACATAAACGCCGCGCTGCGTCTTGATCCCTTTTTCCAGAGCGATCTGTTCCGCTAGTGAAATCAACTCACGATTGTACGGCTCCGACATATCCGGGAAACGCGGTCCCAGATCATCGTCGTTGACGCCGATCAACGGGTTATCACCAATCAGATTGATATGGTCGTCCATAATCATCAATTCACCCGGACGATAGAAGGGATTCATGCCGCCGCAAGCATTGGATATCAGCAGAGTCTCTACACCCAGCGCTTTCATCACCCTCACCGGATAGGTGATCTGCTTCATGCTGTAGCCTTCGTAGAAATGAAAACGTCCCTGCATCGCTACGATGGATTTGCCGCCCAATTGGCCAAACAACAGTTTTCCTGCATGCGTTTCAACCGTGGATACCGGGAAATGCGGAATCTCGTTGTAATCCAAACTGGTCTGCACGTCGATCTCTTTGGCCAGGCCGCCCAAGCCGGTGCCTAATATGATGCCAATCTGCGGCGCTGCATCCGTATGCTTGCGGATATATGGAAGCGTTTCAGCTAACTGCTGGCGGATATTCTTCATTGGGTTGTTTATCCTCTTCTTCAGGTTTTAAATCGAACTCTTTGCCCTCTAAAATCTCTATTAATTCTGTCTGACTCTGCAACAGATACTTAACCTTTTTGATAAACGCGTCCTTACGCGCCTGCAGCATGAGGATCTCGGATTTCAGATGATCAGCTTCTATGTGAGCTTCAGATACGACGCGGTGAGCTTTAACTTCTGCTTCGCGGATGATTAATTCCGATTCTCGTTGTGAATCGTCCCGGGCGCGGCGCGAGGACTCCTCGGCTTTGACCAGTGTCTCCTTCAGCGTTTTCTCCATCATCTGGAAATCGGACAAGCGGTTCTCCATCTGCACGATTTTTTCAGAAAGCGACCTGGTCTCCTTCTGCAGAGAATCGACCAGATCAGCAACGGTTTCCAGATACGCCCGCACCTCTTCGACATTATAGCCGCGCATCCCCTTGCTGAATTCCTGTTTACGGATTTCAAGTGGCGTGAGTTTCATGACACATACCTTCCGTGATTATTTAATTCAGCAATT
>JAHJDJ010000294.1 GCA_018812585.1 bacterium | reverse complement strand
GGTCGAACATCGACCAATATTTTGATTCGATATTCGGGGATTTTCTTGCGTCCTCCGACCGCGTGGAGACAACTCTGGAACGAGCGATGAAAAGACAACTGCAGCAATTCCGCGTTCAGCAAAACCTGTTGATCGCCATCGTCGTGATATTGGGCGCTATTGTCACTGTTTTGCTGCAGCGCTATGCGCGCAGACGCACCAACGATATACTGGCCCTGCAGAACAACGAGGAAAAACTGCGTACTACCCTTAGCTCCATTGGCGATGCTGTCATCGCCACTGACACAAGAGGCGCCATCATCCGCATGAATCCAGTGGCTGAAAAGCTCACCGGTTGGACGTTCGAGGAATCCAATGGCAAAACGCTCACCGAAGTATTCAACATTGTCAATGCCCTGACAAAAGAGCCAGTCGACAATCCGGTGGAAAAGGTTTTGCAAAGCGGCATGATAGTAGGCCTTGCCAATCACACCATGCTCATTGCCAGAGACGGGAGTGAATACCAGATCTCAGATTCCGGCGCGCCCATACGGGATGCAGATGGCGCCATCACCGGTGTGGTGCTGGTCTTCCGTGACGTTACAGAGCAATACAGCATGGAGCAAGAGCTGCAAAAAACGCATAATGATTTGCAGGCAACGATGGATGCCATTCCCGATTTATTATTTGAAGTCGATCCCGATGGGTGTATTTACAAATTCATCGCCCCGAAAGATCAATTGCTATATCCCTCGCCGGGTGATTTCCGCGGAAAGACGGTAACTGAAGTGATGCCGCAAGAGGCTGCAAAAATATTCATGAACGCCATTTCCGAAGCACGGGAGAAGGGAACGCATCGCGGGGCTGTGTACAGCCTGGATATGGCTGAAGGCAAGCAGTGGTATGAGCTTTCTATCGCAACCAGGGAATGCAATGGCGGCGAATACGAGCGATTGATTGTAGTGGCGCGCAACATCACTGACCGCAAGCAGGCGGAAGACGCGCTGCTGGATAGTGAGGAAAAATTCCGTGTTCTATATAATAGCTCTCAAGACATGTATGTTTCGGTTTCACCCGATGACGCCAGTATCATGCTTTGCAACGAGACATTTGTTAAGAAAACGGGCTACTCTATGGAAGAAGCTATAGGTTCCTCCATATTTGATGTGTATCATGACGATTGTATGGAGGAGGCAAAAAAGACATTCCAGCAATTCGTTGAAGCAGGAGTTGTTAAAGATAAAGAACTGATTTTAAAGAGAAAAGACGGCAGTAAAATAGATGTGAGTCTTAACGTAGATGCAGTAAAAGATGATACGGGTAAGATACTGTATTCCATGTCTTCATGGAGAGATATCACCGAACGCAAGCTAGCGGAAGAGGCTCTCAGGCGAGCAAAGGATTTTTCAGAAAATCTTATAGAAACTGCCGATGCAATCATCGTTACTCTTGATAGAGATGCTAAGATAACTACCTTTAATTGCTATGCCGAAGAACTGACAGGTCACACTAAGAATGAAGTTCTTGGCAAGAACTGGTTCGATCTATTCATCCCGAAACATGACAAAGAAATGATTCCAAAAGTATTCGCTGCTGCTTTAGCGCAGATGCCTGAAGTTTCCAATTATGAAAATCCCATTCTGACGAAATCTGGAAGCCAGCGCTTAATTGGTTGGCGAAACAGCGTTTTAAAGGAAATCGGCGGCGAAATTATCGGTGTGCTGTCTATCGGTGTCGACATCACCGAGCGCAAACAAGCTGAAGAGGAACGGATAAAACTATCCACAGCAGTCGAGCAAACTGAAGAGATGATGGTAATAACCAATCCCGCTGGTATCATCGAGTTCGTCAATCCCGCTTTTGTGCAGACAACCGGGTTTTCGGCAGATGAGGTCATCGGCAAATCAATCCATGATATCAGCTACCAGAGTGACAATATTTCCGGCTACCAGAAAATGTGGAATGCTATGCTTTCGGGGCAGGTCTGGAAAGGACGTCTGACCAACAAACGTAAAGATAATAAAGTTTACTGGGAAGACATTACCCTGTCCCCCATTCGAAGCAACTCCGGTGAAATAATTAATTTCGTCTGTTTAAAACGGGATATAACAGATCAACTTCGATTGGAAGCACAACTTCGGCAGGCGCAAAAATTAGAATCCATCGGTCAATTGGCTGCCGGAATTGCTCATGAACTCAACACACCCACCCAGTATATCAGTGATAACATCAGATTCCTCAGCGACGTATTTGAGAAGCTGAACAACTGCAATATAAGACAGGCAGAGATGCTGACCGATGCCAGAGAGGTTGAGGGTGCGCAAGAAGCAGTAGATGAAGTGTTAAACTATATGGGACAACAGAATTTGGTCCAATGGCTGTCGGAAACTCCCTCCGCATTGCAGCAGGCGCAAGAGGGAGTTGATCGCATTGCCAACATAGTAGCAGCGATGAAAATCTTCACTTATGGGGGCAAAGAGGGTAAAACCCACACAGATCTTAATCTGGCCATCGAAAGCACCATTCAGGTCAGTAAAAACGAATGGAAATACGTCGCCGAGATGGAGACAGATCTGGATCCCCAACTACCGCAGGTTCTTTGTCATCCAGCAGAAATAAGTGGAGTCATTTTGAATCTGATTGTCAATGCAGCTCACGCAATTGCGGACGTCGTTGGCGATGGCGATGAGAAGGGCAAGATCCACATCCGAACTTACAGCAAATATAATCATGCCGTCATTGAAATTTCTGATACAGGCGCTGGGATTCCGGATGAAATTCACGACAGAATATTTGATCCGTTCTTTACTACCAAGGAGGTAGGAAAAGGAACCGGACAAGGATTGTCGATAGCATATTCTGATGTTGTTGAAAAACACCAGGGCAGTATCAGTTTCGAAACAGAAATGGGGCAAGGGACAAAATTCATCATTCATCTCCCGTTGGATCGTGGAGCCAATGGAGAAGGAGATTAATCATGGAAGCAAAAATAATGTTTGTCGACGATGAATCAAATGTGTTAGACGGACTGCGGCGCATGCTGCTTGATCAGGAAAATGATTGGAAGCTGGAATTTGTGACAGATCCCAATGAGGCGCTGAAACGTTTAAAATCCAGTTCGTATGATGTCGTTGTATCCGATATCAAGATGCCGGTAATGGATGGGCTGACTCTGCTATCTGCAATCAGACATGATCGCGATACGACAGATACTGAAGTGATAATCCTGACAGGGTTGCAGGAGCGTGATCTCAAAAGACGAGCCCTGGACCTGGGAGCCGCCGATCTGCTCAATAAGCCGATCATCAAAGAGGATTTAACCGCCCGGCTTCAGAGTGTGCTTCGCATGAAGCAGTTTAGAGACAGCCTGAAAACGCAAAATATGATATTAGAGAGGGAATTACAACAATCACAAAAGATGGAAGTAGTGGGCACGATTGCTTCGGGCATTTCACATGATTTAGCGAATATTTTAACGATTATTGTCGGCTTCAGCGAACTGATGAACATTACGCTTGTGGGCAACCCTAAAGCTGAAAAAGATATGAATCGAATTTCCAAAGCGGCGATACGTGCACGAAACCTCGTTGGACAGATCAGGGATTTCTCTCGTAAGGTTGAGACTGTACACGAATCCGTTGCATTTCCAGCGTTAATCGACGAGTTAGTGGATTTACTCCGCTGTTCGGTAGCCAAGAAATATAGTGTTATCTGGGAAGGATCCTCGTCTTCCGGGCGGTTGTTTGCTGACGCCACCCAGATCTATCAGATGCTGATGAACTTGTGCATTAATGGATTGCAGGCCATGGATGAAGGCGGCACCTTATCGTTGTCTCTTGAGGAAATGGATCTGCATGATGAATCACAACCGGAGCTGCGTGACTTAACTCCGGGACCGTACTTCCACCTGATGATAAAAGATGAGGGCAAGGGCATGAATCGGGTTGAAATTGATCAGATCTTTGACTTCTCTTTGAGCACGAAATCAGACGAAGGCGGCAACGGTGTCGGTCTCTTCGTTGCAAAGAGGATCGTAGAGTCACATTGCGGGGGCATCTGTGTCGAGAGCCAAACAGGTGCGGGAACGATTTTCCACGTGTATTTGCCTTGCGCTGGATGACAGAGACTTCAGCGAGCTTTTAGTCGAAACTGCGACTTGGCAGTGGCGGTCTTTGCTGATTTCAACCGCCATGATCACCCCCTATTTCAGCCTCAGACGAGGCTTTTTTCATTTCCGAAAGCTGAAATCA
Source organism: bacterium (assembly GCA_018812585.1). GTDB lineage: Bacteria > Electryoneota > B3-LCP > B3-LCP > B3-LCP > JAHJDJ01. Next base: position 2,746 of record JAHJDJ010000294.1, on the reverse strand, counting down.
GCTTTAAAGTGGCGCAGCGTTTTATCCTTCTCGGAAACTAATAAATTTCGTGAAATAAAAAGAATCTGATTTTGATATTGCCGGTAATCATGCTAATGCAATATTTTCCTACATATTTGTCACCTCAAGGTTTCCCTTGACTTGAGCAGAAAAATCATTGTATATTTTTAAAAATATTATAAATTGTTTCTACATTAGAACGTTAGAGCTTGACTCCCGAAATAAAACAATTAAAGCTTCTTTATTACCACAATCCTGTCGCAATACTTATTTTAGATTTAAGCGCTTTTAAGCGCTAAAAATCCTTACGGAGTGTTGCATTTCTTGTTCTATCCTACACTTCAAAGCATTAAAATATTAAGCAAAAAGGATATCCGTATATCTGGAAGGACTGTGGGTAACCTATTGGGTGACTCACATTCAGTCGATGAGTTTCAGGAAGGTCGCGTGAATCAAAAGAAAAAGATAAAGGGTAATATGAAAATTGGACACAGGTTACTCGTCGGATCTTCCGCAGTATTGTTTATGATGTGGCTGGCGACATTCTACACCGTCAATAGTTATCGTCATACACAAAATGAGTTTAAGCTATTACAAGAAGTCATCGTTCCGGCCGGATTTGCCATGGTGGAGATGAACATGGTGACTAACGAAGCGTCTCACCTGATCATGGAATATCTGGCTTACGGCTCTGTGGAAGATGAAGAGATGCTGCGCTTCTCGCTGGAATACCTTGGAAAACTCACAGCAGAGCATGTGGAACGTGAAACGCATATCGGAGACGCTGTAAAAGAAACATCTCTGGAATTAAAGGTAAAAGTGGATAAGTTTGTTTCGATAGTCACCACAATAATTGATTTTAAGAAGCAGGGGGCAAACCTCGATGAGTTGTATAAAATGGATAAGGAGGATTTGTGGCAAGCTCAAACCGCTTTGCTCACGCAGCTCAGAGAACACACAGATGAACACTTGGGTGAGGTGGTTGAATCGGGCGAAAACGTTAGTGCGATGCACCAGACCAGCGCTCAAATTATCCTCATAATGGCGATCCTAACCTCAATTTTAGCCCTCATCACGGTGTTCTTCACGGCTCGGTCGATTTTACGGCCGCTCAAGGCGCTCTTCATAGGCACGGAGATAATCGGAGGCGGGAATCTGGATCATAAAGTAGGCACATCTGCAAGCGACGAAATAGGTCTGCTTTCCAGAGCTTTCGATGCGATGACAGAAGGCTTAAAACAAAAAACCTTTTCGATTGAGGAACTCAACAGAGAAATTACCGAACACAAGCAGGCGGAGGAAGAGCTTGCCAAGCAATATCATCTTCAGGAACTGCTGCTCGACAGCTTGCCCCACCCCGCAATGCTGATTAAAAAGGATAGAACCATCGTAGCGACCAACCGAATTGCTCGAGAAGCTGGAGCATTCGTCGAAGGCCTATGCTGGCGAGATTTCGGGCAGTGCGACTATATTCCGGACGAAGACAAAGAATATATCAAACTACATAAATCCACTCCTCGCAGTGGCACGCACTGTACGTTTTGTCTTGCCGATGTTGCCCTCAGCTCCGGGCAAGGCTCAATAAATGCGGGAATCCTAGCTTTCGGGAGGAATTGGGATACGCACTGGGTACCGCTAGCCAATGATATCTATTTGCATTACGCAATTGACATCACCAAACACAAGCAGGTAGAGGAGGAATTACAGCACCATCGGGAGAATCTGGAAAGGCTGGTCGAGGAGCGCACGGCTGACCTGAATGATGCAAATTCCTCCCTTGAAGAAACGATCCGGAAGTTGGAAGAGTCTGTCGAATATGCGCAGGAAATGACGCGCCACGCAGAAATAGCCAGCGCAGCAAAAAGCGAATTTCTTGCCAATATGAGCCATGAGATTCGCACACCTATGAACGGTGTAATCGGTATGGCGGGACTGCTGCTTGACACCACCTTAAATGACGAGCAACACGAATATGCCGAAATAGTCCAATCCAGCGCAGATTCACTGTTGACTATCATTAACGACATCCTCGATTTCTCGAAGGTTGAAGCAGGGAAAATGGAATTAGAAGTTATCGACTTCGATCTGCGGACAATGCTGGCTGAGATCAGCGACATACTGGCGTTGAAAGCACAGGAAAAGGGGTTGGAATACATTTGCCTCATTGACCCTGACGTCCCTTCTATGTTGCAGGGTGATCCGGGACGTTTACGGCAGATACTGACAAATCTGATCGGTAACGCCATTAAGTTCACCTTTGCAGGAGAGACCTCTATTAAAGTTAAACTTGATAAGGAAGACGAAAATAATGTTACTCTGCGATTTGAAATAAATGACACCGGAGTAGGAATTCCAGAAGATACACAGAATATTCTCTTCGAACCATTTACGCAGGCGGATGGATCCACTACCAGACGATTTGGAGGTACTGGATTAGGTTTATCGATCTCCAAACACATTTGTGAACTGATGGGAGGCACAATCGGTTTTGAGAGCGTTGAAGGCAAAGGTTCCACATTTTGGTTTACCGCCATCTTGGGTAAACAGCCCTCGGTATCAAAACCAAATGAGGAAAACCTGAAAAGCCTCGCTGGTGAACGTATCCTGGTCGTCGATGACAATGAAACAAATCGGTACTGGTTGTCAGTGCTGCTCGGTTCTTGGCAGTGTCGCATTGAAGAAGCCCCTGATGGTGAAACGGCACTGCAGAAACTCAGAGAAGCTTATCGTGGAGGCGATCCGTATC
>JAHJDJ010000293.1 GCA_018812585.1 bacterium | reverse complement strand
TCCGATCGCCTCTTCCAGATTTATCAGCCGTAGAAGGTATACCGAACCTTCGTAACCAGCAATGGCGCCACCATGCGCCCCATAATTCAGCATCTGCCCGTCCAGAGCGTTGTTCAACCAGGTATCTTCAATGTGTTCGCTGGTAATCGTGATCTGGATGGGATCAGCGATACTGCTGTTATGACAGAACAGTACTGCCATAATAACACATACTAATGTCGCAAAACGCATCCTAAGCATAGTTGTTCCTAGAGATGAACTATGCTTAATTTACATATTTTGTTACTTGAAATTTGTGATCTACTTCACCAAAAGCAGCTTTTTAGAGACGTTTTCAGCGGGGGTTTTGAGCCGTAAGAAGTAGATTCCAGAGGGAAGATGGGAGACGTCAATGTTGGCTTTATGAGAACCTGGCTGAAACCAGGCATCCAGAATTGGGGCAAGTTGCTGGCCGGACAGATTGAAGAGATCAATGGAGACGGTGGAGGCATGCGGTAGATAGAATTCTATTGTGGCTGAAGGATTGAAGGGGTTAGGGTAAGGATCCAGCACGGTAAACTGCTGAGGAAACAGTTGGCTTGATTGATCAGGTTCAATACCGACCACAGTATCCAGCAGAGCGGCGTTCAGCACCGTAATTTCGCCGATTTGAATGTGCACGTCGCGCAGCTCCAGCAGGTAATAACCCGGCATGGTGAAGGTCACTTCGTAGATTGATTCAGGAAGGCCGAGAAATAGATATGAACCGGTTGAGTCAGTAGTGGATTCACCGCTGTTTGAGCTTATGCTGATGGTCGCGCCAGTCAGTGGAATACCGGTTAGAGAATCGGTCACGAGACCTGACAGATGCCCGCCGACATCCAGCATGATCTGTGATAAAGCATCAAAGGCCTGCAACCGCCCACAACCCCAGATATTGTCCTTTCCGGGATTACCACCTTCAATGCAGGCCAGCATCATTGCTTCGGAGAGGATCTGCGGAGAAGCAGTGGGATGAGCTGAAGCCAGTAAAGCGGCAACTCCAGCGGCATGAACGGTCGCTGCTTCTGTTCCACTATATGCGTTGAAATAACCTCCACCAAGGTTCGTAGTCTGCACGTCTGATGGCGCACAAAGATCTGGTTTTATCAGACCCTGGGTTTGACCATTCTGGTAAGGAAAATCGTTATAAATTGATGGCCAGGAGCTTTGATAAGGGTAGTCTGGCTGCAGGGCAAGAATATCATTCAGATACCACGAGCCCGGTCCGCAGCCCGATTGCGATAGGATAAAATGGCCTGCGTCGTAGGCTCCAATTGTCAGAACTGCTGAAGGACTGCCCCAAAGTCCCTGATCCGGATGCTGCCAGGGCGGCGGACAAATTCCTGGAAGCACGATATTGAAGGGGATGGGATCATTCTGCAGATTGCTCCTTTCGTTACCGGCAGGACTGACCTGCATAATTCCAGCGGCATACAACATATCGCAATTGTGCCGCATCGCAGCGTAATCTGGTGACGGTTGATGGTGCCATTTGAAGCTCAAGGTATTGGTCACCAGGTCGGCGCCCATTTGCAAAGCATATTGCTGAGCTTCCCAGAAGCTTGCCTCCTGACCGTAATAATTGTTCAGCGCCATGATCTTGGCTTCCGGCGCGATGCCCGTTTCGACTCCACTTGAGCCATCTCCTGCCAGAATCCCCGCGGCAAAAGTTCCTGAACCCATCAGATCCATCACCTCAGGGCTATTCATGACGAACGTCCAACCTCGCAGATCGTCAATATAACCGTTTGCGTCATCATCAACATTATTCCAATCGGAGGGATCAACCACTCCGTTCGAGTTCAAGTCTTCACCGGGGTTGATCCAGATACGATCGGCGAGATCGGGATGTTCATAATCGACGCCGGTATCGATCAGAGCTATAATAATGCCCTCACCTTTATAGCCGTAATTCCAGACCAGAGGGACGTCAATATCGTTTAAATTCCAGGGTAGATCGTCCGATTGTGGCGTAGGTTGTGCTCCGCCAGACAAATGACGATAGTCATGCAGCTCATGGTCTGCGAGTGGATGGATGCGGTCGATTTCAGGATGACGACTTTTGATGAGATCTAAAGCCGAAGGGGTTATTTCAGCGATCACCGCATTGATAATCCAGAGCGGCCTGACACTATGAACCTGACCAGCCTGCTGTAATAAAGACAGATGGGAAAGAAGATTCAATTGTGTTCGATGTGCCAAGGAGTGAAGCTCATTCGCGACAGTTTCTCTTTTGTCAGAAACCGGCTGATCAGCAATAGAGTACATTATTAATCTGGAATGAACCTGTTCTGACAGAATCAGCGCTACAGTACAGAAATTGTCGTTTTCCCGCTGAGGGGCGATGTATTCGGTGGCATCCGTTGAAAACTGCAACCCTGATAGAAACAATGCCATTAAGGTTGCTAAGGGAAATGAAAGTGAACGCATTGAGGATGATCTTCCGATAAATTAATAATGAGGTTCGGGTAATTTATGGATTGAATTCCCAAATGTCAAGTAAAAAGATGCCGTTAATAATAAAATAATCCCATTAATCGCAGACAATATTTTTGCAATTATAACTGAAGATTAGAGGAAAAATTGCCGATGAAAGAAGGGGAGATCGTGAAATTTCTCGATTTTAAAGTGATCTGTACGTTTTCATCAGCCAGCAGGATGCTATGGATATCGGTACGATAGGTGGACTTGCATTAGGTTTCGCATGCATCATCGGCTCATTCCTCATGGAAGGTGGCGCTCTTGGCGCTCTTATTCTTCTTCCGGCGGTCATCGTTGTGGTGGGCGGCACCATTGCGACAGCTTTGATCGGCACCTCACTGGAAAAGATTGCACAATTACCGAATGTTTTAAAAATAGCATTATTCTCCACTGGCAAGGAATATAAGAAGACCATCGAAACCCTGGTCGAGTTTGCCACTGTGGCGCGGCGCGATGGTGTGTTAGCTCTGGAGCGGGAATTGGATAAAGTCAAGGGCTTCCCTTTCCTGTATAACGGTATGCTGCACCTGATCGACGGACTGGATGTGGAATCGGCTTCCAAATTGATGGAAGAAGAGAAAGACTACATTCTGGAAAGACATCACAGCGGCGCCAGCATTTTCAAGAAGATGGGAGGATATGCACCGACCATGGGGATTATCGGTACGGTTATGGGACTGATTAATACTCTGGCGAGTGCAGGCGGCGACCCGATCAAGCTTGTGCATCATATTGCTGCGGCATTCATTGCGACACTATGGGGGGTACTGACGGCCAATCTTATTTATCTACCATTAGCAGATAAACTGGAATACCGCAGTAATGAAGAAGCGTTGCTGCTCGATATAGTCACCAATGGTATTGTCGCCATTCAAAACGGAACCAGCCCCACATTAATTCGCCGGAATCTGGAACTCATGCTGCCACCTGGTGAACGTCAAGTACAGGATGATGAGCCCGAGGGTGAATAGACTAACCTTTCCCTGCAGATATGCCAAAGAAAAAAAAAGGTGGAGGCCACGACGGGCCAGATGAGCGATGGCTCATCACATACGCAGACTTGATTACGCTTTTGCTCGGTCTGTTTGTGGTGCTCTGGACTATGGGTTTGGCCGATCTGGAAGAGTATGGGCGGGTCGCGGCGGCCATGAAGACTGTTTTCGGTGGAAAAGCTCTGGTGGAAGGGCTGCCCCAAAAAACGTCAGCGGCGGGGCCTTATGTGGATGCTGATGGTGGTTCTTTCCCGGACACTTCAGAAGCCTACCTGACTGTCGCCCTGGCCGAATCGATGAAGGATATTTCCGAAATAGCCGGCGCAGTCAGTATCGAAATTGAGGAACGGGGAGTTGTTGTTCATCTCACGGAAACGGTTCTGTTTGAGTCGGGACGAGCAAAAATGCAGGAAGAGGCTCTAAAGCTGCTGCGTGAAATTGCCCCTGTGCTGGTTAAGAGTGGCAGACCAATAGTGATTGAAGGTCATACCGATAATATTCCTATCAGGACGATGACTTATCAATCGAACTGGCAGTTATCGGCGGCCCGCGCCGCAAATGTCGTGGAATATCTGACAGACCGTGCGGGCGTCCCCGGCGGACAGATGGCCGCAGCAGCTTATGCAGATCAAAAACCGGTGGAATCGAATGTCAGCCCGGAAGGTCGAGCGAAAAACCGCCGGGTCGATATCGTTTTCCTGAAAGGCCGCTGGCAACAGAATGAGCCTGTCAAACATACTGACGCACTGGGAGAGAATGATGATCTCACCGAAGATCATCTGATACATATAAATTAAAAGGGGCTGTCCCAGAAGTTATTCTGAACGTAGTGAAGAATCTCTAAATGATTTCCAAGTTCAATGAAAACATGAGATCCTTCGCTTTGTTCAGGATGACAAATTTAGTTTCAGGACTGCCCCTCTTTTTAATTTCACTCGATGCCTGATTAACGCACCATCACTACCTTTTGGACCTCACTCCAATTGTCACCCACAACCTTCACAAAGTATAATCCTGAAGGCACATCAACCGCTGACCAGGTTAACCGGTGAATTCCGGTTTCAATCAGTCCCTGATAGAGCGCAGCCTGCAAGCGGCCATTCACATCGTACACAGCCACTTGGAGGTTTTGCTGCTGCTGAATGGATAATTGCACCGACATCTCTGCATTGAAGGGATTGGGATAACAGTTCAGCGCAAATTCCAACGGCACATTGGGATGATCGTGAACACCTGATAATCCATCGCCTAACAGAGTCACATCAAAGGTTTCATCTGTGGTGGACGTGATGGTCAGGGTTTCGCTATAGCCCGTTACTTCCGTCGGCGCGAACGTCACCGAGACGACTAATTCATCGTCCATCGCAAAAACGCGCCCTTGCGTGACGTCTACTGTGAAGACCGGGTTGGACGTCGTGATATCGCTGATAACCAGTTCGCCGGTGCCGACGTTTTCGATAGTCAAATCCAGCGCAAGAGATTGCGTGACGGTGACGAATCCGAAATTCAATTCCGTCGCGTCTGTGCCGATCGTCGGCGCATAAAGCGATTCGAAAATCGAAGCTGCCAATGGTTCATTGAAGAATTGCGAAATTGGTTCATACAGATCTTCGGACAACGCCAGAACGCGATCCACACCGACAATGGCACACCAAGGCATCTCTATGGGAGATCCCCAGCCAAAAAGATCGGTATAGGAGAGGGTCACCGCGCCATCTTCATCTGCAAGAAGTGGATAGGTGATGCTGTAAGTTGAAGCCCAGGCGGCCGCGTCAGCGGAATTTGCATGGTATCCGATTCCCAGGACCTGAACACCATATTGATAGTAGGCTTCCCAGATTTCCGTTTCAACCAACTGACTCTCAGTTGCACACTCGTCTCAACCCGTTTCCCAGAAGACCAGAAAGATTATTTGATCGGGAAAATCAGAAAGAGAAACCATACTCCCCTGTGCGTCAGGCAGAGTGAAATCATTTACCGTTTCCCCCACCAGATAAGCTTGTCCGAAACTCACCGCAGCAAGGAGGCAGATCAGCGCCAGCGTAAAAATGAACTTTGTCATTTGTCCTCCAAAGGTACTCAAAAGTTAGTCGTGTAATTAAAATAAGAAAAAGATTGAAATAAGTCAAGCGCAAATTCTTTCCAATGCAAAACGAATAAAAAAAAAGGGGCTGTCCCAAAAGCTGTAAAAAGTCATTGCGAGACCCAATTTATTGGGTCGAAGCAATCTCGTAACTTATTGATAATAATGAGATTGCTTCGTCACTTCGTTCCTCGCAATGACTGCCCTTGTGGCTTTTGGGACAGCCCCTTCTGAATACACCCAATGCTAAATTCGTTAAACTGGTTCTTCTGTGGACTGCACATCGAACATGGCGTCTTTCAAGTCTAAATAATCCATATACTTGAATTCTTCCTCATCGACATACTGTTCAAACCGGTTAATAATATGGTTAATTCTGTGGGTTTCTCGCAGACAGACTTCAACCAGCCGTTGGGCACGTTCGGTGTTGAAATCAGATCGTTGACACAGCTCAGCCGAAAAAATAATCGGCAGGACTGAATTATTTAAATGATGCGCCAGAGTCATCATAATCCGTTTTAAAGTTTCAATCTGTACCTTCCGCTCGCGCTCGCTGCGTTCCATTTCTGTCAAATTTTTATGCCAGTGATAGTTGGCTATCGTGCGTTGCACAACATGCGGTAATATCTGGTAGAGATCAATGGATTTAATGATGAATTCGTCAGCGCCCTTTTTCAGCGAGTGGACAGCCAGCTCCAAGTCCTCCTGTGCGGTAATCATCACCACCGGACCTGTTTTTTCTGGCATCATCCGTTCCAGCAGATCCAGTCCGTTCATATCGGGTAAATTATAATCGAGCAGAATAGCATCGTACTTGGAAATGTCCAGTTTTAAAGCCTCCTCTCCAGTTTGACAGATATCCAGTATCAGATCCTCCATATCTTCTTCTAAGGCCGCCTGAGTCAGGAGAATCTGATCCGGGTCATCTTCAACTAAGAGTATTTTAAGCATGGGCCTCCTCCAGTTCTTCTTCAACCAGCAGTGATTCTTCGGCCGTGTCATCGAAATGGAGATCGACCAGGGAACGTTTAAGTGTAAAATATAAAGTAGTGCCTGCTTCGATTTGTGATTCAACCCACACTTCCCCTGAATATAACCCCGCAACTGCTTTTACCGTCGCTAATCCTACACCCATGCCGTTTTGATTAGCGCCCAAGCCCCCTCTGTGGAACATACCGAATATCTCCTTCTTTTGATCGTCAGGAATACCTCTCCCGTTATCGCTTACCCAGAACATGTAATTATCCGGATTTTCAGACCAACCGATGCTAATTTCAGGGCTGGGCTGATCACCGATATATTTAATAGCGTTATCGATTAGATTCTGGAATAATTTGCGCATGTGGTCTTTATCTGCCCGAATTTTCGGAAGGATGTCGAGCATGGTAATGTGGATGTTGCGTTCTTTCAATCTTGCAGCGAAATCGTTTTTCAAGGTGGTGAGAAGAGCTGTCAGATCCACAATCTGCAAGCGCGGCGGTCGAGCTTTTAAGCGGGAAACTTCGAGGAGTCTCTGGATCATTTCTAAATTGTGCATCACGTTACGGTGAATGCGAGATAAAAGGTCCAGTCCAGCTTCATCAAAATCAGAACTATAGCGTTTCTGAACTAATTTTATGAGACCCCCTATGTTACGAAGCGGCGCTCCGAGATCGTAGGACAAGGCGCGCATGAATCCGTCCTGCTCCTCAATTTCTCGCTTGAGCTGCAGATTGGCATGTTCCAGCGCTTCGGTTCTTTGGGAAACCAGGTGTTCCAGTTCATTGTTTAACTGCTTCAGCTCGTCAGCATAAATGTCGCGCTTGGCAATATTCCTCTCAAGTTCATGGGAAAGCTGGTCGAAGGCGTTGGTAAGCGCGGCAACTTCACTTTTCCCCAGGAGAGGCGTTCTGATGTTAAATTGTATTTCACAGAGATGGCGCATGGAGTGAATCAAACGTCTAAGCGGCCTGGTAATATGGTGCGAAATCCAGAAGATCGCTTGAATCAATACCAAGGCGACCAATATAAGCAGGGCTGCGTTATGGACGACTGATAGATTCCAGGCATCATCGAGAAAACCTAAGGATTGATATACTGCAAATACACTGCTGGTTCCTGCATGGATTTCATCGATAGTCGAGAACTGACATTGATACTGCGCCCCCTCTAACTCAATAGATTTCCGCAGATTTCCCTTCCGCTGCAGTTCGTTCAACTCATTCTCGGATAGGAGATCTTCCAGGGACGGCATAACCGGGGCTTCGGCTGGCGCGATGGCACGTTCTGAGGGGTTGGGCCAGAAAGCGATATGAGAACCAGGGGCGAAATTCAGTTGTTGAATCAGGTGATCATCGAGCAACTTGCCGACCGTTATGGCGCCGACTATCGTTGATGATATAGCAACCGGGATGGTCGCCGCTACATATACGTCAGGTACTGTGCGATAGAGCCCATAGCCAAAGGAGTCGCCGTCCAGAACATAGTTTACCTGCGGATTTTCACTGGGAGTACCGGTGCATAACGAATCGACCAGATTTGCCAGAACAACTCCCTGGTCATCGGTGACTTCGACAAAATCCAAGCGATTAAGAGCTAAAAACCTGATCAGGTGATGGAATAGTTCAGTATTCTGCTTCTGTAGTATAAGAAGGCTCAAATCATCAGAATACGCCATTGCTTGTGCTAAAGAAGCAAGATCTGCGCTTTCGTTGTTAAGAATTTGAGGAATTTGATAAGCAATAGAGCTGATTTCTCTGATACTCTGTTGACGCGCCTGATCCTGGTAGTGGAAGATTGTAAGTGTAACCCCTGCAAACAGCGCCAGGATACAGGGGATTACCATCAGGAAAGTTATTTTAAAATGCAGTGATTTCATATATAGAAGTACAATCGACCGAGCATCGCTGTTCGCACGCTGCATACCAGTGCAATCTAAGCCGCATTCATCAAGCGAGCAAGCGAAAGGAAGAATAGTTCGAGGGGCTAACCTGAATATTTTCAGGGTGGGTAGAACGATCCTGTAATAAAAATGTATCCCTGCAAATCATTGCACTTGATTTGCCTCAAGATATTTACTATATTGAAACCCGTGAACCTCTAACTACGCTGCTGCTTCCCCGCAGGCAGCAGTGATGGCGCCGGGTGCTGGGATCCGGCGCCATATGACTTCTCGATGCGGCTCAACTTAGCTCTGGCATCTACTTCGCACGGATGCAGACAGCCGCCGCACAGATGACGCGCAAGGTGGTGTTACTGAAGTAAGTGATTGCGTATTGTTGGTAGTGAAAAACGAAAAGCATCCCGGTTCTGGGATGCTTTTCGTATCATAGAAAAATATATACGTTACTCTTTTGGGGCGGTTTCCCGTAGCTTCCCATAAATCCCTTCCGCTAGATTCCGGCTGATTCCCTGCACTGCGGAGATCTGATCGACGCTCGCCTCTTTCAGCTTTTTCAGCGAACCGAAATGCTTCAGCAGAGCCTTCTTGCGGCTCTCCCCCACGCCCGGAATGGCATCCAGTTCTCCGGTTAAGGTGCGCTTGGTCCGCAGGCTGCGATGGTAGGTAATGGCAAAGCGGTGAGCCTCATCCCGCACTTGGCAGAGCAGTTTCAAGCCGGATGAATTCTTGGGGATATTCAGCGGCAGGGATTCGCCGGGGACGAAGACCTCTTCCAGCTTTTTCGCTAAACCGATGACCGGTGTTTTGTCTATCCCCAGGTCAGTCAGAACTGAAACGACGCGATTTAGCTGCCCCTTCCCACCATCGATCAGAATCAGATCCGGCAGAGGCCTCTTTTCCCTTAGGACGCGTTTATAACGGCGCGCTACCGCCTCACCCATAGAAGCAACATCGTCCGCGCCGGTGACCGTATTAATCTTGAATCTCCGGTATTCGGATTTGGCTGGTTTGGCATCTTTAAAGCAGACCATCGACGCGACCGTGTCCGTGCCCTGGATATTGGAAATATCGAACGCTTCAATTTGTTTTGGAAGTTTAGTCAGAAGCAGATCTCGCTGCAGCGCTTTGACGGCGTGATGCACGAAATCCTTCTTGCTCTTCTGCAGTTTCAATTCGGCTAACAGCATATCGGCATTGGCCTGCACCAAACGCATCAACTTGGCTTTATCGCCGATTTTAGGAATTGCTACCGTAACTTTCTTGTCCCGTTTTTCGGTCAACCATTGACCGAATACCGCGGCATCCTCGAGTTCAACGGGAAGAAATATCTCTTCGGGAATTGACTGAGCCCGCTGGTAGTATTCTCGAACGAAAGCAGACAGAACGTCGGCAGAAGTCTTCTCGAACACCTGTGTCAGATAAAAATGTGACCGTCCCACGATGCGGCCATGCCGGATTTGAAACAGCGCGGCGCAGGCGTCATCGTCTTCTGCTGCCAGGGCGATGACGTCGCGGTCATTGAGATCGGGAGCTTCCAGACCGGATACAACCGTCTGGCGGCTGAATGATTCGACATGCTTCAGCCGATCTCTCCATTGCGCAGCCTCTTCAAAGAGTTCTTGCTCCGCCGCCGCCAGCATCCTCTTTTCGAGATCCGATTTCAATTCGTCATCTCGTCCCTGTAATAGCTGCATCAGATATTGCACGTTCTGCTGATATTCCTGCGATGAAATTTTACCGGAACAGGCTCCGGCACAGCGGCCGATATGGAAATTCAGACAGGGGCGATACTTCCCTGAATTAATCAGCTCCTGATTGATCACGCGGTTGCAGTTACGGATGCGTAGCAGACCTTTGAACGTGCGCATGAATCGCCGCAAGCCTTTAACGTCGGTATAGGGTCCTAAATATTTCGATCCGTCTCGGGGAGTTTTACGGGTAACGAAGACCTGGGGAAACAGCTCTTTAGTGATGCGCACGTAGGGATAGCTTTTATCATCGCGCAGACGGACATTGAAGCGGGGAATGTGTTCCTTGATGAGGCTGGCTTCTAAGATCAACGCTTCGATTTCGGTGCCGGTAATGATCACTTCGAGGTCGTCGATGGCGTTGACCAGATGATTATACTGGTAGCGGCCATCCTCTCCCTTATTGAAGTAAGACCGAACCCGGTTGCGTAAGACCTTCGCCTTACCGACATAGATCACTTTGCCGTTCTTGTCTTTGAACAGATAAGCTCCGGGATCAGCCGGCAGCGCGGTCAGTTTATCCGCCAGTTTCTTTTTTATTTCGGACGATACCACAGGAAACTTCTGCTAACCCATAAGATATACGGCAGGGGCTGTCAAAAAGCTATAAAGATAGTCATTGCGAGGAACAAAGTGACGCAGCAATCTCATTATTATCGCTAAGTTACGAGATTGCTTCGACCCAATGAACTGGGTCTCGCAATGACCATTATTAAACTTTTGAGACAGCCCCCGTGATGCAGTTACGCGCTTTACATGAAGATTATATCTTCTTCAACGCCTGAGACAAATCCTCAATAATATCTTCGACCGCTTCGATTCCCACGGACAGGCGGATCATATTATCCTTTATGCCTGCCGCTTCACGAGCTTCAGGTGAGTAAGAACTGTGCGTGGTCGATGCAGGATGCACAATCAGGGTGTCACAATCGCCCAGCGAAACAGCCAGGGTGCACAGTTCAAGCGCATCCATGACCTTGACCCCTTCATCGTAACCGCCCTTGACTTCAAAGGCAATCATACCTCCGAAATCATCCATCTGACTCTTGGCCAGTTCGTATCGTTCGTGGGTCCGCAGGCCCGGATAATATACTTTCTCTACACGCGGATGGAATGCCAGGTATTGTGCTATCCGCATGGCGTTTTCGCAGTGACGATCCATCCGCACGGGTAAGGTCTTCAGACCGCGCAGCAACAGCCAGGCGTTAAACGGACTTAAGGAAGCGCCGATATCCTGTGCCACGCCTTTACGCATCTCCGTCATCAGTTTCTTGCTTCCGACTGTGATTCCGGCTACTGTGTCACCATGCCCGCCTATATATTTGGTGGCAGAATGCAGGGCGATGTCAGCGCCCATCTTCAGGGGTTTCTGTAGGTAGGGTGTTGCGAAGGTATTATCAACGACCAGCTTGACCCCTTTGCGATGCGCGATCTCTGCGCACCCTTTGATGTCGATAATGTCAATAGTGGGATTGGCCGGCGTTTCGATGAAGATAAATCGGGTTTTATCATCGATAGCGTCTTCAATCTTATTCAGATCTTTTGCATCAATTTCACGAGCTTCGATGCCGATGCGGGGCAGTACTTTCAGATACATGGCGTGCGTGCCGCCGTAAACCGTGCGTGACGAGACGAAGTTTTCGCCTGTATTGCACAGCGCAATGGTGGTATTCGTAATCGCTGCCATGCCGGAACCGAAAGCGATAGCCTCTTCGCCTGCTTCTAAGAAGGCCATTTCGCATTCGAGCATTTCCACGGTCGGATTCTGGATGCGCGAATAAATATATCCCTCCCCTGCGCCGGAAAAAAGATCTGCGCCGTGCTGGCTGTTTTTAAAGGCAAAGGTCGAACTCTGGTATATAGGCGGGGACACCGCGCCGGTGTGCGGGTCATGTCCGCCGCTGCCGTGAACGGCTAAGGTCGCAAATCCCCAGGATTTCTTAACCATACATCCTCCTGAACGGATCGAATAAACGAGCCGAAAATGTTATATTCAGTGTAGATTTTAGGCAATATAAGCATTGACCGGGTTAATTTCAAGGGAAAAAGCGGGATTCGATTTAAAGGGAAATGGAAAAATGGAAGTATAGAAAAATTAAGTCAAAATGCAAAATGGCCAAGTTAAAAGACAAAATTGAAATGGGGTTTGAGGCGGAATGATGAGTGCTTGTATGGAATATGCATCGTTATTTTGTAATACGCGAGGATTATCTTGTATATATTAGACAATAAAGACAAAAGAAAAGAAGGAGATAGGATACAGGGGTTGGGGATTGGGGGTGAGTGTCATTGCGAGGAAGTTCGACGACTTGTCGGCGAACGACGAAGCAATCTCGTGGAACGTTAGCGAAGCAACCCACCGCGAACGGCGGGGTGATTGGCGGCGGCAAGGGGCAACTGCCCCTTGTTGACGGTGGGGTGGCTGGGCGGGGCAAGTAAAACAATCCCGCCAGGGATTGTCATTCCGTGCTTGCCTGCCCTATGGGATCCGGAATCTAAAGCACTACTCTCATTCAACGGATGAATCTTCTATACCCTAATTACATCAGGCGAACACTGAGATCCAGCGAAGCCGATAAAACACGGTCATTGCGAGCGCAATGCCGACCTAGTCGGTATGCAGCGAAGCAATCTTCGCGACCTATCGCGAGCGTCAAAACGCGCTATA
>JAHJDJ010000292.1 GCA_018812585.1 bacterium | reverse complement strand
TCTAACGGAAGATGCTTCCGGGCTTCCAGCAGCAGTGAAGAATCCATCTCTTCATCAGACATCTGAATGGTCTTGATCTCCTTGGCGGCGACTGCCTGGCCGCCGATGGCAGAGGCCAGAAACTTGACGCGCCGGGGAGCTATCCCCAACTGGTTGAACGTATCCGCCAGACGAGGAACTACGACTGATTTCTTGGGACCTTCCGGATCGTAAGTGTCACCTGAGGAAAAAAGCGGGGTGGTGAGATGCTTGGTGAGACGGAAGCCGGAGCCGGATTTTTCCAGAATGGCGACTTTGATGCTGTGCGAGCCGATATCCAGTCCGATACGTTGTTGACTACCTAATCTGATCATGTCCTGAACTTGAAAAAGGAATGTAAATATCCCACAAGGTGAAGATGAGAATAACCCTCACCCTCCAGGCGCTATTTGTTTATTGTAACTGTTTATGAAGAGATGGGAAGCTATCAGTTATCCCATTTAACGATTTCGTAGAATCCCTTGCCTTCAGAGTCGACTGCTTCGACAAAGAAGGGTGGAGCCATATACTGTAAACGATCATCGAAGTGATAGTCTTTGAGGTATCCGGTGCCGTTATGATTGGAACGGTGGACATAGCCGCGCATCCGCTGTGATACTGCGCCGTAAAGGCGGATAAAACCTCGTTCATCACTTTGGGGTCCTGCGGGGGGGAGTGGACATTCATAAGAACCGTTGTACCATTCCCAGATGATTGGATCCAGGGTAAGGCCTCCATCAGCTTCGTTCTGATCTTCAAAGGAAAAACAACCCCAGAAACTCGAATAACCCGGATCGTTATCATCTCCCAGAGCGACCATCGCCGCGTTGATGATTATATCAGATCCTTGTGCTTTATCCTCGCGGCCATTTTCCCAGGTATTCGCAATCGTGATATTGCTTTCGGATATGATGCCTAAGATATCTTCATATCCCCCTGTTGTGTCGTTGTAAGCGCCGGTATAAGGATCAGCGAACCAATACCGAATGTCATCCATCAAGCGGATACAGTGTTTGCCCAGTGCGCCCGGCTCGTAGCTGCCATGAGCTCCAACAGTCACTTTTCCGGCAACTACCCCCAACATTTCAAGGTAGCCGTCAACGAAGATGGCGTCATAATCGGGCACCGGGCCATAGGTGATCTGAGCTTCTTCAGGAACGAATGGCATACCCACAGGCCACGAATACATCATCCACCCCTGGTTCCCGCGAAACTGCAAACGGTACTGCGTATTATGCTGCGGATCGGCGAAGAAGAAACCTTGAGCGTTTGCCGCTTCACGAACCAGTGTTGCTTCGGTAGGCAGGTATATTTCTCTATAATTGAATTGTGGATCGTAATTAATAAACTGAGGATTGAAACCGGTGCCCTGCCAGAAAACAGGAGCAACCGTCGTGACGCGATCGTAAAACACCGGATTTCCCATGATGGCGATCGTATCATTGGAGTGTACCCAGCCTTCCAGCGTATCTCCTTGCCAGAATTTGATCACTTCGCCAAAAGGTGTTTTTTCGCTGTCAGTCAAATAGAAGAAATGATTGAGACCCAGCATACGCACTTTCAAGGAGACTTCGTCTGAGACGGTATCCATCCGCCCTTCGCTATTTTTAAACTGCACTACCCCATGCGAACGGTATTCGATCGCTTTGGTATCATTGAAAACGGAACTGCTGGAATTCGGGTTGGGTTGGAGAGAAACGTCTGCATATCCTACCAATCCCCCTGCGACTTCAGAAACGTTGGTGCGTCCTAAATAGGCGGGGTCCTGGGGTATTTCCGAAGGCGCCAGACCGCGCAAGCTGGAGAAGGCAATATCCATAATCCCTGCATGGGCTGCATAATAAGCCTGCAGACGGTGTTTTTCCAGGACAGCCTCATACGCTTCATCAGCGCCCCAGCGCATATAACCCAAACCGGTAAAGATCAACAAACCGATCAGGATTATGCCGATGAACTGAAAAAATCCGTCTTCTTTGGTCAAGTTTCTTAAAGCTTTCATCTTAGACTCCATCCTCATTATCCTGAGGTTGGCTGGTGTAAGTGGTTCTTTAGAAAGGCGGATATGCGGTATTCTTTATTTAAGAAATAGCTCTCTTTTTCGGATCCTTCGCCAGTGTCAACCATGTGAATGCGCTCATACTGAAATCGCAAATTAATCTGGACGATGGATTCCTGGAAGTTTAAAGATCCTATAGAATAAAGTTGAGTGCCTGGGATAATTTCAAATTGTTGAATCGTAAAATTGTGTTTCCCCCACCATTCATCGAAAGGTGTGGAAGGATCGATGTTTTTCGCTGCGACATTCATCTGGGCAATTTTAACTCCCTCACGGGGGTGCGCTGAGAAGGTCACCAGGTTTGAATCAATGTTCTGTGTGTTATAGAGGTCGATTTCCAGCAGATCGAGCTGGAAACGCCCCAATCCGTTTTGCAGCGATAAGACGTGAGCGCCGTAAGCGATATTCAACTTTTCATTGATGCTGGAAACGACGTCGTTAGCATACTGATCCATCACTCGAATCGCCCAGGATCGGGTCGTCCACTCCTTGAAAGCCAGCACAGAAACCGTAAACCCGAGGAAAATGATCGAAATCAGCACTACTGAGATCAAGGCTTCAACCAGCGTCCAACCTGCATCGCTGTGAACCTTTGTGACCGGAGAATGGATAGCTGTTTTTGTTTCCATGTCTACTGTATCGGTGCAGAAAATGTTGTCAACCCAACTTCAGTGCCTTGATTGCGAAGAAAAGCCTGACCATCCGGCTCTTCCCACTCACCCCAGATGGTAAAGCGATAGTACCCAATTCGAGGATCGCCGCTCTCATTCACATGGATTATGTCATCAACCTGTTGGATCTCAGACCGTGAAAGCCAGACTATGATCGTGGGCGTCCCATCGGCTTTATCGCTGATAGGGATACTTTTATAGCGGTACTTGGGAAGTACTTCCTGGGTTGAAGGATTCCCTTCGGTCGACAGATACATGCGTCCCACCCAGTATTCAACCTCTTCCTGGACCAGGCGCAACACCTGCTGCCGATGCATATTGACGTCCAACATCCGTTCGCCGAAATAGAGCGAATGCATGATCAGGACGACTGCCGCCATTACCATTATCAAGGTAACGGCAACTTCGATAAAGTTTATCCCATCGTCGCGTTTGACGAAGTCAACCAGTCGCCCCTGGACCGGGCGCGTCGATTGGTTTCGATCGTTTTCTCGCATCGGCATTCAAATTAGTTTGAGGTAGCTGCTTTTAACCGGCTAAATTGACTTCAAACAGCTTGGGATTTTCAGCGATATGACAGGCTACTTCGCGATCGATGAGACCCTTATGCATCAAGCGCATCAGGTCCTGATCAATACTTTGCATACCATGCTTCCCGCTCGCCTGTATGACGGACGGAATCTGGTAAATCTTGTCTTCACGGATCAGGTTACGGACCGCAGTATTCGCCACCATAACTTCAAGAGCGGCGATGCGGCCGCTGCCGTTCTTCAACGGCAGCAGTTTTTGAGCAACGACTGCTTCCAGTGATTCCGCCAGCATGGAACGAACCTGGGTCTTCTGGGATGACGGGAAAATATCGATGATACGGTCGATCGTTTTCGCCGCGCTGGAGGTATGCAGAGTAGCCAGCACCAGGTGACCGGTTTCTGCCGCGGTCAACGCCAGAGCGATGGTTTCCAGGTCACGCATTTCACCCACGAGAATGACGTCGGGGTCTTCACGCAATGCAGCACGCAGCGCATTGGCGAAGGAGTGCGTGTTGGCTCCCAATTCTCGCTGATTGATCAGGCAGTTACGAGTCTCATTGAAGAATTCCACCGGATCTTCAATCGTAATAATATGAAGTTCCTTGTACTCATTGATATAATCCACCATGGTTGCCAGCGTGGTGGATTTACCACTGCCCGTCGGTCCTGTCAACAAAACCAGTCCTCGGTCTCGCAATGACAGGTCCTTCATAATTTCGGGTAACCCGAGTTCTTCAAATGAACGAATATCAGCAGGAATCGTCCGGAAAACCGCTGCCATGCCCTGAATCTGCTGAAAAACATTGACGCGGAAGCGCGCAATCTCTTCCAGATGATAGGACATATCCAGCTCTTTTACCTCTTCGAAACGACCGCGCTGATGCTCATTCAGAAACGGGAAAATCAACCGCTCCATATTCTCCTCATCCATTACGGGAAGCGCCAGTTTGCGCATACGCCCGTGAACCCGGATCATAGGAATTGATCCGGTAGAGATATGAAGATCGGAAGCCCCCTGATTCACAGAGAACTTCAGGAGTTCGTCAATGTTTTGAATATCCACAGTAAACCGTACTCCGCTATCTCACTATTCTTCTGTATCGGATGGCAATCCATAACCGACAAAGCGTCCTTCAATCACTTGATAGATGACAACTCTACCTGCTCCACCCTTCATCCGATCAGTGGATGTGGCAGTGATCTGGTCCAACTGCTCCTGTGCGCCGACAATCTGGAAATCCCATTGATCCAAAGTCGCCTGGTCGATGGTCAGATAGTTCTCTGCTGTCAAAGTCTGAACATCGGTGGGATATTCACTGGTGTCCTGATAGTACATCTTCGCAGAGTTGTAGATTGCGCCGATGGCAGCCTGAGGATCAGCGGCGCGCGCGCCCTCAACGTACTGCACATAGATGGGAACGGAGATGGCAGCCAGAATCGCCACGATCACAACCACGATCAGAACTTCGATCAGGGTAAAGCCTTTGTCTTTCTGGAAAAATCTTTGCAACATGTCTTTCACCTCAAATTAGCCACTAAGCTTTGGATGCATTTCTTGATCAATCACTATAATATAATACTTTTTTTGTCAGATGCAACAGGAGAGTTGAATAATTATTAATAATTGATAACTTGAGACGTTGTCAGGGCTCTAAAAGACCAGTCAGACTTTATGTAGTATGCAACTCCCATACCAAAAAAGAGCCGCTTAAATACGGCTCTTTAAAGATGTTACGAAACCTGTGATTTATTATTTGTGCATAATCTGCACAAACCGTGCAAATTTAGCGCATTGCTCGTACCATTTGCCATAATCCCCAAAACAGAATGACCGCCGCAACCAGCATATTCAAAATCAAGATACCTGAGCTGCCATTTGAGGCGCTGAACCACCCTTCAGGCGAAAGCTCAGCCAGCTTTCCAATCCATTCAAGGATACCAGCGACCAAAGGCGATCCAGACAGCCAAGAAATCCCGGCGTCCAGATCCGGCGCTTTCCATTTGCCGATGACTGATCCAAGAAATGCCAGAAAGAGACCGAACGCCAGAGCCGCTAACCAGTCTGGGATATTATTCCGCAGCGGCGCAATGCTGATTCGATTCATGACGTTCGCATGCATCTTAGCCGGAGCGCTGCGCATCTCTATGGATCGCATGAGCTGATCGAGCCCTCTCTCCTCGCGCAATTTCGTCCCACAGGCAGCACAATCTGCAAGATGCTTTTCGAAATCGCGCAACTCCGAGGCGGAGAGTTCCTCGTTCAAATAGTCAGCGATAAATTCTACATTAGGACATTGCATCGTTTAACCCGCTTGCAACAATTCAGCCGCACTCTTCCGTAAATGATTCCGCGCTCGGTGCAGATAAGCCTTTACCGTTCCGACCGGATGACCCGATACGTCACTGATTTCCTGACAGCTAAGTTCGTGCAGATAAAACAGACTGACGATAGAGCGGTAGTTTGGCGGTAGTGCATCGATCAGGCGTTCTACCAAGTCGTTCTTTTCCAGATTTGACTCAATGGAGACTGTGTGCATCACAAGATTGGGCAGCGCTTCCAGTTCATCACCGGAATACTGATCCACCGGCTTGCCAAGCCTCCTCAATTCACTTAAAGATGTATTATAGGTAATACGGTACAACCAGCTCGAAAACTTACTCTCGCCCTTAAATCCCGGTAAAGCCCGCCAGGCACGGACGAAGGAATCCTGAGCCACATCCTGAGCTATCTCCCGATCGCCGATGGTTTTCCAAGCCAGCGAATAAACACGATCCTGATAAAGCTCTACCAATTTGCTGAATGCGCTTCTATCTCCCTTTTTAGCTCGACGAACTAAATCGTATTCCAATTTATTTTCGGTCTCTGGCGCCATCTGATGATAAGACTCACAGACCGCATCGCGGGTTACAAAAGTTAGGAAAAAACAATATCGATCAGATCTGGAGTGTATTTTGCAATGTAAAAAAATTACTATTAATGAAGAGAGGCTTGACATTGCAGATAATATTCCTTATCTTAATATAATGACTAAATCTGATCCAGCCAAGCAATAAACTAGGGAGATATGATGAAACGTGGTATCAATGGTTTGATCTTGATACTGCTCATTGAATCTGGAATCTCTTGTACGGCTCACGCCCAACCGGTCGACAGCCGGTCGGCAGCAGTTAATCTGGTTACTACTGAGCTGTTCCCCCAGGGAACAGACGAGGTTATCCTTTATGTCTGGGGACCCATCACCGCGGGAACAAGGGTAGCAGGCTTGCGCGGGACACTGTTTACTGCGCCTGAGGATGGTTATGTCGTTTATATCGACGATCATCCTGCCGCCAGTCACTTCCATCCCGTGCGCTACAGTTTTGTCTACAGTTCAGACGGAAAAATCCAAACCACCAGCGCCAACAGTCCGCCTTTGAACCTGCAGGATTACCATTATGTTAAAACGGCAATAGGCGAGGTCTTAAGCAAAGTAACCAACCGGCGGCCCGCTGCGCCGGATAGTCCCTCTCCTCAGGATCACGGCAGCCGATGGGCAATTCTAATGAACGGGGGTTTGAATGCCTGGGCAAATTATCCGCGCTACTGGAATGATCTGGCCAATATCTATGTAACCCTGAATTGGGTATATGGATTTGCCGATGAGCGCATCATCGTGTTATGTTCAGATGGGCTGGATCCTGAGCCGGATCAACCGAACGGTGAAAGCTCACCCCTGGATCTCGATGCTGACGGCGATGATGACATTATGCTGCCCTGCAACTACCAATCCCTCGTTGAGGTCTTTGATTCGCTGGCCGCGATTTTAACCAACGAAGACCTGCTCTTCATCTTCGCTACAGATCACGGTTCAACGTCCGGAGGCTGGAATGCAGCCTTCAACCTCTGGATGGGCGATGAAATCACCGACGCCGAGTTTGCTGCTTTAGTCCAACAGTTGCCCGAATGCAATGTCATCTGTACCTTCGAACCCTGCTACTCGGGTGGATTTCTCGATGATCTGGCAGTGCATCCCGGCCCGATTATAGCTTCTTCCGCCTGCCGTCACGATGAACCCTCTTATGCCATGCCCCCCGATTACATGTATGATACTTATGTGTTCCACTGGACGGCCGCGATAACTGGGTACGACGCTTACGGTGCTCCGGTTGATGCTGATTACAACGGCGATGATCAGATCACCATGGATGAAGCGTTCACTTATGCCGAATTACATGATCTTTGCAACGAAAACCCACAATATGCAGAATATCCCCTCGGTATTGGAGCGCTGACCTCACTATGGCCTGCCGGACCACCGCCGGAAGTCAGCATTAACCTGCACCCGGTCGCACCACCGATAACCATCCCGGCAACTGGTGGAGAATTCGAATATATAATGGAGATCGACAACAACGGTGACGCAACAGCGGTTTTTAATTGCTGGGTAGACGTTACGTTTCCCTATGGATTGAAAAGTGATCCCATCCTGGGACCCATGACCATCCTCTTGGAACCGGGAACCAGTGTCACCAGAACCAGAACACAAGGCGTGCCAGCCTGTGCTCAATCCGGTCCCTATTGGTATAACGCCTATGTCGGCGTTTCAGCCAGCCGCATCTACGACATGAGTTCCTTCCCGTTCAGTAAACTGGCGAGAATCGACATCGCTAATGAGAAACACGAGAATCTGCATGGCTGGGTAAACGACGGAGAGCCTTTAGACGACTTCACCAACCTCGCACCAAAAGAAGCGGTCCATCAGCAAGAACTGACGGTTTCCGTTTCACCCAACCCTTTCAACCCGACCACCACCATTAGTTTCAATCTACCGGTGGCATCTAATGTAAAGCTGGAGGTTTTCCACATCTCCGGTTCACGCGTAAGGGTCGGTCTTGCGCCGATCCGTTGGTACAATTCCGGCTGCCATTCCATCACCTTCGATGGTTCGAACCTTCCCTCTGGCATCTATCTGTACAACCTTCAAATCGACGCTCACAGCCAGACCGGTAAAATG
>JAHJDJ010000291.1 GCA_018812585.1 bacterium | reverse complement strand
TTATCTGGGCTGTCACGGAGACTTCCGTGACTAGGGGACTGCGTCAAGGCGTGGCCATGACGCCCAGAGAATGACGCTTGTATCCTGCCATCAGGAGGTAACTCCTGACGCTACAGGAAAAAAGCCGGATTGAGGACAATCCGGCTCCGGAAATTTACCAAGCGATAGTCAGCGCTTAGTCTACCCTACAATATTAATCGTCGTCATCGTCGTCGCGGAGTTCGGCGGCCATTTCTTTGATTTCTGTTAAATCCTGCACCATTTCCGCCCAGCCGTACCAGAGCGCGTAGTCCGGGTTGTTGTGGAAAGCCCCCTGGAAGGTACGCATGCGGTGCTTCAAGAACATATTGAAGAGCGTCGTTTCGATAACCCGCGGAGCATCATGGAAGGTCAGCAGGTCGGGATAGGCATAGGCATACGATTCCGGCTTGGGGATGATGTTATCTTCATACAAGCAGGCGATAATAAGGATCGCTTCAGCCATCAGATGGTCGGCTTGGCGGATCATCTCGTCACCCTTAGCCAGTTCGCCTTTAGCATAGCTTTCCGAATGGCATTGACTGCAGGTTTTAATCATCTTATCGCGTTCTTTCTGCCAGCTCACCTCATCCAACCGGGCCACGTCGGCAGCTTTGACGACCTCCAAACGTGCGGTGGGAGCGCCGTCCGGATCGAGGACGCCCAGGGCGGTTAAAATGGTAGCACGATCTGCCGCCCATTGTGGATCTTCGGGCAAGGGCAGGCGCACCGCCAGGAATCCCCAGGCTGTGCGGACTTCGTGGTTGCCTTCCTGCATGTGGCTGGTCTGGCAGGTCGGCGCGGCGGTATCTTCCGGCAGCGTGCCATTTTGTTTCAGCAGCGCCCGGACGCCGTGCTTGGAGGCGGAATACATTTCCCATTGCGGGTGATCGAAGCCCATGTGACAGGTCTGGCAGGCTTGCGGCTGCTTGGCCTCCACGGTGGAAAACGTGTGCCGCGTATGGCAAGCGTCGCAGGAAGCCAGGCCGTACCCTTGACCTTCCGCCTTCAGCTTCTTGATCTGATCTTCCGACTTCAGGCCGATCTTGTGACAGCCTCCGCACCCTTTCATGCCGGATATCATTTCCATAGGCTGCCAATGGATAGTCGGCATGGCTTCGATTGCTGCCCAGGCTGCGGCGTGTTTGCCTCGAGAAAACTGCTCGACCTGATCGGAATGGCAGTTTGCGCAGGTTTCCGGCGTGGGGATTTGCACCAGTGCGACGTTTTCAGCAGAATTGTGGCCGTCGCCGTGGCAGGTAGAGCAATCGACTTCGTTCTCGAAGTGTTTGCTGATCTGCCAATCGGTCACGATATTCGGGGTGATCGATTGATGACACTCGGCGCAGGATTCAGCCTGCGCGCCAGCCGCCCAGAATAGCAGCAGGCACAGCGTCAGTAATAATTTGGTCTTCAACGTAAACCTCCTCAGTTGAATTATTATTCGGTTAAAAACTATTTTCGATAAGAGTTTGATTATTTTTGAGGTCAGCGAGTGTGGTGTTTTCCAAGAACTGATCGATACTGTGTCGAAGCGGGGCCCAACTGTCGTGAATCGGGCAAGCGGTTTTACCCTGGCATTTGCCATCACCCAGAATGCACTGGTCTTCGTTGTGAGGTTCCAGGAGCTGGAGGATTTGCTGCAGGGTGATTTCGTGGAGAGGTTTGTTCAGGTGAAAACCGCCATGACGACCCCGCTGAGAGTCGAGCAGTCCTGCGGCCGCTAATGTCCCTAAAATCTTGGATAGAAACGGCGCTGGTATCGATTTCTTATCTGCGATTTCAGTCCCCAGGACGAATCCATCATTTTGATGCTCATTGAGGTACAGCAGGGCTCTTACAGCATATCCCCAGGCTTTCGGAAATACCATCGTGTCTCGATAACAGGATAAAACGATCTATTTGTCTTAATATAAGCAGATATCATGCGCTTGTCAAGGGCAAACCTGTGAAATATTTCATTTGAAGGCTGCATCAGAACCGACAAATGTGGACAAGCTTGGCGGTATTCACGGATAAGGGAGGGGAGAAGTGTCGCCCATTCGCCCGGGACATCCCGCCTGCGGCGGCTGACTTCGTCGGGAGCTGCCCGGCCACCCGTCGGTAAGAGTGGTAGGTGGCCCGGCTGGCTCGACCAGCCGGGTTTATTATACACGCTGGTTAACCCACAGCAAGATGTGGGGCACCGGTGCCTCCGCGCAGGGAAAGCACCCCTGCCCTACTGCTCACGGTTGACTACAACTTTGCCCAGAGACCAACACCAGCCTTTTTCGCATGCTTTTCCAGATATTTATAGCGATGCTCGAAAGTTTTGTCCTATGATTTAGGAAACTCTTTTAAAGCGGGGCGCGTTCAAGGGATATGGTATACATACCCCCAAATCCCGAGAACGGCAGTTTAGCTGAAGTTGAAATAGCCCTCAAGTCGGCTAAGAGCCTGCGTGCTTCCATTCGATTGTTAGCGCTTCGGTCATTACTTTTAGGTGTAGACCTTTGCCTGGTCGCGCAGATGGTAGCGCGCCATGAACACACCGTTCGGCGCTGGATCAGGTTGTGGAATAGCGGTGGAATCGATGCGTTGCTGCCCCTGCCGGTCACGGGGCGCAAACCGGCGGTTTCTGCTGCACAACAGGAGCAAATTATTGCGCTTCTGGAACATCCTGATCACGCTCAGCAGAGTCATTGGACCGCCAGGAAACTGCACGGCTATATCACCAAAGAATGGTCGCTGAAGTTGGGCTATTCCACGCTGACACGGGCTTTCAGGCGCTGGGGATTCCGCTTGAAAGTACCCCGTCCCTGGCCCTTCGCACAGGATGAAGAAGCCCGGGAACTTTTTCGCCAGGAATTGGCAGAATTGCTTGAGTATCAAGAGCTTGAAGTCTGGTTTTGCGATGAGTCCGGGGTTCTCGGCGATCCCCGACCTCGGCAGCGCTGGATGCGTCGAGGCGAAAAGGGTCGAGTTCCCTTTTCCGGTCAACACCTGCGCAGCAATGTCGTGGGAGCCGTCAATCCTAAAAGCGGCGAATTTTTCAGCCTGATGGTCAATCGAATGGACGGAGACATGTTCCAAGTCTTCTTGGACCAATTGGCTCAGGAAACGGCAGGGCGCAACATCACCTTAGTGCTCGACAACGCCACCTGGCATCATCGTAAATCGCTCCAATGGCATCATCTTCTGCCTAAATACCTGCCACCCTATTCGCCTGATTTGAATCCCATTGAACGGCTCTGGCTGGTGATGAAAGCCCGGTATTTCTGCGATTGGATTGCCAAAGATATCGACCAGTTAGAAGATCGTCTGGCTGAGGCTCTCTGTAGTTTCATTGATAACCCTGACCAAAACGCTTCAATCTGTCGAACATAGGACATTCTTTTGGCAATTCGCTATATAATGCTGGAGGTCTTCAGGGAGATGGTCTGCATCAACGCGGGCGTAGCCTTTCTGCAGGAGCAGTTCGTTTAAGTTGTTCGACCAGTTTTTGCCGTACTTGATCTGCGCGAAAGCGTAGCCAGCATCATCGCGGACGATGCCGGAAGCTTGATTGTTGGTTGTCCAGGTGAAGAGCTGCACCTTCTTGCCGTGGATCTCCCGCTTGATGAAGTCCCAGATTTCCAAACCCATGCGGTGATCCAGGCCGGGTACGTCCAGGCCAGTTAAACGAGCCTGGAATTCGCCGAAGCTTAAAACGCCGCCGGGCTGCACGTCATCCACGACGCGGGTATTACTGAAGGCTCGCAGCGGCAACAGCGCGACTGCCAGCGCGATGACGATAAAAAGACTCATCGGTTTCATAGTGATCCCCAAATTCCAGATATCTGTCTGCCCTTGATTATGGTACGCTTAGGGGGAGGGGAAGGTTTCTGAGTAGATTGTCTTAACCACGAATTCGCCAGTCTTCCTGAGGCGGATAAAAGGCTGACAAGCTGCGCAGATTAGGGGGATGAAGAGGCTCAGGTATCAGTGTCAGGTCACACTTCGCCCGATAAATCGAGCATACCATCGGCATCCGGCTCCTGACGGACAAGACCAGACACAACGGTAAACAGTCTCGAGCTCCGTCAGGTCTTGTTCCGCGATAGTGGGATGTGACCTGATGGGGTGGTGAAAAACTCACCCACAGTAGGGCTGTGTGTGGCGGGCTGACATGACGGTAAGGTGATTGAACAACTTCTAATCACTGCAAATACTGGCAGGTTCCGCGGAATCCTTGAATATTTTAATTCAAGATTTTTTAAGAATTGGATATACCCAATTATAATGCACTTTATGGGGTGTATAACCCTCAATACCCAGATTTAACTCATCCTCAAATTGTTTTAGTAGAGGCTCTAAATTTCCTTGTAACAGATCAATTTGTATGGGATTGATAGAGAAGGAGTATTTATTATCCATAAGGATAAATTTTTCTGGGGAGTCAACTTCAAAAGTTACTGTGTAATCTCCTTGTTTCCAGTTGAACCATTGTCGAAGAAATGATATCAGATCAGTGATTTCTTCAGATTTTAAGAAATCTTGCACATTGTACTCGCCCTTATTTTTCAAATATGTTAGTTTTTTAGTTACCTTTGATTCATATTTTTCTTTATTTGTGTAAAACTCATCCTCATTAAATCTAATATGTCTTTCTTCAACTTCTTTTTCGGTCAATTTAATAGCGAGTACTGAAATCTCTTTCTCCCATGGAATAGGCACTGCTTCCGGTGGTGAAAATTGTCCTAGCCTTTGTGTTATACCTTGCCAAGAAAGTGTCTTCACTTCACCACTTTCATGCCTCAATTTGACCCTTATTGAGGAGATTACTATATCACGATATTTAACCGCGAATGCAATTCTTAAATTGAAAATTGGCCCCAAAGGTGTAAATCCAATTTCTACCGACCTCTGTGTAATTATCCTGACAACAGGGCGAGTTAATTTGTCTTTAATGATTTTTATGAGATGGGGCGTCCACGCTAAGGCGCCCAACAATGCTGTCCACTCAAAGAATTTCATGTGATTATTTCCTTAGATTTCGATAATTATTCAGTTGTAAAAAAGTTGGCAGTGGAAATCAATGTAAATGATTAGTCTAAAAGTGATACAGGTCTTTATGATTTTTCAATTCCGTATGAGAATCGAGGTAACCTATACCCTCATTTGTTAGCATTATTTGCTGTGTTTTAGCATCCCCAGCTACAAGACCCTTTTCAAAGAGCTGAGACAGCCCTTTCACGAAGTTAGGGTACTCAGGTGCGTGAGGGTAAACAATAAAAGTCCACCTTTTAATTGGATCGTTTTTGAATAGTTGGTTTTGATATTTCCAAAGTGTTGCAATAATTTTTTGGGATTGCGGAATTAGCTCTTCATCTCCTGGATCAGCTACAATAATGCGCTTGGGAGGCTGAGGTTGAGATGTGGTTCCCTGCGATCTTTCGTGCGTTTCACCTTCAAATACTCCAGGAATTTTCATTTTCTTTAGAAAGAAGAAGAGCCAAGGAAGCACCATAATTCCAATAAATATAAGTGTTCTGTCATCAACCCAAAATATTTTAGGCCAGATATATCGCAAGATGATGAACAATAGGCAAAACCCACTAATAACAGAGGCAATAACATAGTTATATCTTTCCATCCTTACCACCTCCTGAATTATTTTAAGTTCCAATCTATTCCCCCCAATATAACCTCTCCACATCCCTAAATCAAGTTTTAATTTCACCAAATCAATTTAAAAAGGAGGGGAAATTGTCTGGACCACAGATT
>JAHJDJ010000290.1 GCA_018812585.1 bacterium | reverse complement strand
GCCGACGGTTACCGTTTTAGTCGCAGCGCGCAACGAAGAAGCCAGCATTGGGAAACTGCTGGACAGCCTATTATTGCAGGATTATCCCGCGGAGCTATGCGAATATATAGTCATAGATGATGGATCCACGGATCGAACAGCAGAAAGAGTGTCTGAATTTTCAACCAAGCACGACCACATTCGATTACTCTCATTGCAAGATGACCCGTCCCGAACGATGGGGCCAAAGAAGCGAGCGCTGACGGCAGGTGTGGAAGCCAGCCAGGGCAGTATTATTCTTATCACCGATGCCGATTGCGAGGTTCAACCCGGCTGGATCAGCGGGATGGCTGCTGAATTCGGGGAAGACGTTCAAGCGGTCAGCGGACGCGTTCGATTTCAGCAACCTGTCGGCTTCTGGGGAAGATTGGCTGCCTTCGAGGGAGTCGTTAATGCTGTTCTGAATGCGGCAGTGATCAATTCGGGCGGCGCTTTAAGCTGTTCCGGAGCCAATTTCGCTTATCGCCGGTCGGTTTTTACATCCCTTGGCGGCTACGACAAAGACCGAAAATCCATATCCGGTGACGATGATCTGCTGTTGCAGAAGATCCGATCTTCCAAAGGCCGAATTCGGTTTAACAACCGCTTAGAATCAACCGTATCAACATCAGGTCCGGTTGCTGCGACGAGTTACTGGTCTCGAAAACGCCGTCATCTTTCGGCGGGCAGCCGCTATGCCCCGCATTGGATTCTACTGGCGGCTGTCATCTATACGGGTCTGACGTTGACCGTTACGTTAACAATCGCTGATGCTGCGGGGTGGATAACGTCTGCCTCACAAGCAATGATATGGCTGATATACTCATCGTCATTGTACCTGATTTTCCTGCGGGGAATACATTATCTGCAGGAACGCCAATGGCGCATCTGGGGTTTAATCACCAGCTTTCTGTTTCCTCTGATTTTTACAATTATCCAACCCTTAACCCTTTTCCCTGCGCCGCGCTGGAAAGGCAGGAAGGTTTAAGATATTATGGCTCTCAATTCTTCAGCGAATCAATTATCCAAAACTCTGAATGTGCAGACTGCTGAGGCTGACGTCAAACGCACTCGTATGAGGAAACGCGTTTTCTTCTGGTCGAAGATAATATTGACATTCGGCGTTTTAGGTCTGCTGATAATAACGATTCATCCCAAAGAGATATCGCATGCCTTCTCCGGAGCCCGATATCCGTTGGTGGCGGTCAGTCTCATCCTGGTTATTCCGAATTTAGGCTTAAGGGCCCTGAAATGGGGGTACATTTTACGCCGCGTCAAGCCCGAAATCAAAGCCCAAGAAGTCTGGAGCAACCTGCTGATCGGTTTTACCTTCGCGGTAGTGACCCCCGGGCAATTAGGTGAATTCGGCCGAGCTTTCTTTATCGCAGGCAGGCCTCGCCTGGAATTGATCGGTCTGTCCTTCATTGATAAGTGGTTCAATCTGCTGGCGATTGTGCTGGGAGGGACGGCAGCCCTGCTCTTTTTACCTGGTTTGGTCTTCGGTAGAAACGCTTACCTGTTTGGTGGCTGCACATTTTTAGTGCTGCTGCTCTGGGCAGCGCTGTTTTTAATCATCATGTCCCCGCGCTGGATCAGGGATCTCTTATACACGATCAACATCATGCTGCCCTACCGCGACAAAATCAAAGTGCTCTTGAGCGGTCTTGATCCCATCCACCGCAAACACGCATTGATACTGGCTTTGATAGCCATCCTGCACTACGTGGTTGTGCTGGTGCAGTTTTATCTGCTGGTATTATCCTTCCAGGCGGTGAATTTCATCGATGCTGTGCGAGCTTCAGCCGCCACGCTCTTTACCAAAGCGGCGCTGCCGATTTCCATTGGCGGATTGGGTGTCGGCGAAACAGCTTCCGTCGGATTTTTTAAGATTTTTGAAGTCAGCCAGGCAGCCGCTTTTAACAGCTCTGTAATGCTCTTCAGTATGAACGTGCTGTTCCCTGCCATTCTCGGATTCTTTATCATGCTTAAACTGCGCATTGTGCCGGAGAATGGCGATGAGTGACCCGCTGTTCGAACCGTTCTGGTCGATTGCGCTGCTGATTAGCGCGGTCATTTATGTCGCTTTGCTGGAGAAAATCCGTCGAGGCTTGTTAAGGCTGACTGCTCTGGATCAGCAGGAGAGATCATCGCAGCAACCGAAGGTCAGTGTGATTATTCCCTGCCGCGATGAAGCCGAACATATTGGAAATACCTTGGACGATCTAACTAAGCAGGATTATCCGCAGGATCTGCTGCAGATCATCGTCGTAAACGACCGGTCAACGGATGGCACTGGCGAGATAGCAAAAAAGTTTTGTGATTCTTTCAATGAACTGATTGTCATCGATAACGATCAATGCCCGGAAAATCTGTCACCCAAAAAGTACGCTCTCTCGCTGGGCATGCAACGGGCCCACGGCGAAATTCTGATGACCACCGATGGCGATTGTCGTTATCGGACGGGATGGGTCCGATCTTTGGTAGAAGGATTGGCGGATAACGTCGGTGTCATCACGGGTTTGACCATCTTCGAGCGCGGCAGACCCGAACCTCTGTGGCAGCGGCTGCAACAAATGGATTATCTGTCGCACTCATTTTTTGCTGCCGGCGCCATTGGCAGTGGCATGGCGTTCAACTGTAACGGCAGCAACCTCGCCTATCGCAGGGAAACCTTTTCTGAAATCGGTGGCTATCAGCAGATAAAACAGGTCGTGACCGGTGATGATACGCTGTTGCTGCAAAAGATCAAGCAGATTGGGCGGTGGCAGATC
>JAHJDJ010000289.1 GCA_018812585.1 bacterium | reverse complement strand
ACGAGCGTTGCTGTCGTTGCGGTTTAAAGAGTGCCATATATATTCCTAAGCTCTTGTTTCTCAGGAACTAATATAACATATATAGTAAAAAATGCAATACTTTTATCAATAATTCTTCTCGCGAAAATCAACAGTCTCATTGTGACTACTTATCCTATTATGAAAACGAGGGTAGCACCAATGGCGCATACTTCAGAAAAATAACTGACAACTATCAAAATATACATGTTAACAGTGGTAAACCATTTTTTATTGATTTAGATTCTGATGATGACTTTGACCTGTTGATGGGTGAGGGAGTTATACCCAATCCACCTTATCCAAGACTTCAACTATTTAAAAATATTGGGGATACAATGAATGCAGTCTTTAACTTAGTTTCGGAAGACTTAGTCCCCTGGAATTACAATGCAAACGTCAAACCCGCAGCAGCTGATATTGATGCAGACGGAGATATAGATCTTTTAATAGCCGATACTGGAATATATTATTATTATGAAAATATTGGAACCAGTACTCAGCCTATATTTAATAGTCCTGTACTCAACTGGCAAGGGATAGATGCGCCGGGTTTGCCTATGTGTTTCACTGATATTGACGAAGATGGCGATTTGGATCTATTTTTAAGTGGTCCTAATTACAACGATCTTTGGTTATATAGAAATTCAGGTACTCTCGAAGTCCCAGTAATGCAATTTGAAACTCAACATTTTTTAGGTGAAGAAGTAGAACTGATGTTGCCAAGCGGAATTGATTATGTTGATATCGACAACGATGGGGATGGTGACTTTATATTTTCTGGCCAACGTGGCGGCATCCTCTTCTTCCGCAACACCACGGGAGATACGGCGGCGGTCCAGCCTCGCCTTTCGTTAGATCCTCTGCATGGCATTCAGTTCAGCATCGGCCCCAATCCTGCCAATCCCATCACCTGGATTTCTTACAACCTCCCCTATCCGCAGAAAGCAGAGATTGCGGTTTATAATCTCTTAGGCCAGAAAGTCGCCACTTTAGCCTCCGGTTTGCAGATGCCGGGGCAAAAGACCCTCATCTGGGATGCAGCGAATTATAGCTCAGGAGTGTATTGGGTGAGGATTGCAACTTCCGGGATGTCGGGGGAAGCACCCCCGACCTACGGGGTGCGGAAAATCGTCGTCACGAAGTGACGATCCGTAGGCGGGGGGTGCTTCCCCCCGCAGCCGGATTGAGACAATCCGGCTCCAGAGTCAGGTGGAAAGGGTGGTGGTGGTGAAGTAGGGGCTAGTTGTTAGTGGCTGGTGGTTAGTGGTCAGAAATGGCGATCCGTCGAGAGGTGGATCGTTTTTTTATTCCGCATTTTACTATTGTGTTTATACCCCCTATAATGAATCATTCTTGTGAACGATTTATCTTGCCTTTCTGGATAGCTTTTCGTATATTGGTTTTCCATATCTTAACATAGGTGTAACATGGACGTTCTACAGGAACTTAGAAATAAAGCCAGGTCTTTGAATCGCAGTGTCGTTTTACCGGAAGGTGACGACGATCGGACACTGCAGGCCGCCGCGGAATTAGCCCGAGACGGCATCGTCAAAACCGTCGTGCTGGGCAGCGAAAAACAACTGCTGGATCGTGCTGGAGAACTCAACCTGGACCTGACCGGCGTCGCTATCGTCGATCCGGCGCAGCAGAGTTACAAAGATGAACTTGCGGAAATTCTATACGAACGGCGTAAGCACAAAGGCTTAACCTTGGACCAGGCGCGCGAAATGGTATTAGACCCACTCTATTTCGGCGCGCTGATGGTTAAAAGCGGCCGCGTGCAGGGATCGGTGGCGGGCGCAGCGCACTCCACTGGCGACGTCATTCGAGCGGCATTATACTGCATCGGCCTTGCTCCGGGGATCAAGGTCGTGTCCAGTTCGTTCATGATGGTAATGCCGACGGGAAAGATCTACATGTACTCCGACGGCGCGGTTGTCCCCGATCCCGACGCGGAACAGTTAGCTTCCATTGCCATATCAGCGGCGCACATTCATAACGCCTTGACGGGCGAAGAGCCGGTCGTGGCGATGCTCTCCTATTCGACCAAGGGATCTGCTGAAGGGCCGTCTATCGATAAGATGCGGCAGGCGACCGCCATAGCTAAAGAGCTGCGCCCCGACCTGCGCATCGACGGCGAATTGCAGATCGACGCAGCGATCATTCCTAAAATAGCGGAAAAGAAAGCGCCGGGGTCAGCGGTCAAAGGTGAAGCCAACGTCTTTATCTTCCCTGATCTGGATGCGGGGAATATCGCTTATAAGATCACTCAGCGATTGGCTGGCGCGCAGGCGATAGGACCCATCGTGCAGGGTCTGGAAAAACCGGCGTTTGATCTATCGCGCGGCTGCAATGCTTCGGATATTGTCAACGTCGCGGCGATTAATGCGATCGTGTCGGCATCTCTGGAAGGAGTAAAGGTTTGAGACTTTTTATTACCACTGCACTACTCGGGTTGCTTGTTGTAAGCGTAATGCAAGCGGAAGACAATGCTGCCATCGGCGGAGATTTAGGGTTATATTCAGCCTACGTGTGGCGCGGGATGGTTTTCGATGAAAAGCCGGTTCTGCAAACTGATCTCTGGATTGAGGACCAGGGCGTTTCCATGGTATTCTGGGGAAATTGCGATCTTACCGGAGAAGGTGAAGAGTTCAAAAGCCGCTTTAATGAATGGGACGTGTACATCAGTTTTCCGCTGAAATCGTTCAACCGATTCACTTTGGGCGGCGAATTAGATTACTTGAGCTTTCCGTCGTCTTCAGGATTTTCGGGGGCGTCGACTGCTGAAATTTCGGGCTGGATCGCTTCTGATCTACCGGGAGCGCCGCGTCTGCAGGTTTTCTGGGACATCTGGCAGTGGCACGGAATCTATGCCAATCTGAACTTATCGCACGTCCTGGCGTTGGGACCGGGCAGTCTGGCACTTACAGGCGCTGCGGGCTGGGGAAACGACGATCATAATCGCCAATCGGGTGTGCCAGAGAGCGGCGGGCTGCTGGATGCATTCATTGGAGCGGCTTATGACTGGCCTGCCAAAGATTGGCTGACCATTACACCCGCTATCAGCTTTACAACGATTTTACAAAGCGATATAAAAGACGCTTACGAATCTGACGAAATAGACATAGATCCTTCGAGGGTGTACTTCTCCATCAACGCGGCGCTGGTAAAGCCTTAAGACGCGCTGACATCGACTCTCGACTAACGGGATCAGTTTGCATCCTAACTATCTGATCCTTAGAAACCGATAGGAGGACCTTACGGTATGAGCTTAAGTCAACTGGCCAGAGAGATCGCTGAATCTCCGACGCTGTCGCTGAACGAAAAAGCGCGACTGCTGAAGGAAAAAGGGGAAGCGGTCGTTCACCTGGGCGCCGGTGAACCCAAAAATAAACCTCCCATGAATGCCATTCTGAATTCAGCATCCAAGCTGACAGCCGGAGACGTGAAGTATACTCCGACCGAAGGGATATTATCGCTGCGTAAAGCGATCATCCGCTTCACCGAAGATACATATTTCAGGTCGCCGGAAGCGGATGAAATCATCGTTTCCAATGGCGCGAAACAAGCTCTCTTCAATCTGCTCTATGCGATTCTGAATCCTCAGGACGAAGTTGTGATTATCGCTCCCTACTGGGTCAGCTATCCTGAAATGATCAAGATGCTCTGGGGCGTCCCGGTAGTGGTTAAGGCGGAAAACGGCGGGTTCGTGCCCAAAATGAAGGAGATTGAGGAGGTCGTCGGTTCTTCTACCAAGGCGATCATTGTCAATAGCCCGAACAACCCTTCAGGCGCCCTGTATCCGGATGACCTTCTGGCAGAATTGGTGGAGTTCTGCGAGCAGAGGGACATCTACCTGATCATGGATGATATCTACAATAAGCTCGTCTTCAACGGCAATACTTTTACACCGGCCTATAAATTCACAGACAACTCAATTGAAGATACTAGGGTGATCACGATCAACGGTATATCGAAGCTTTACGGGATGACCGGTTTCCGGGTCGGCTGGTGCGTGGCAAATCGTGAACTTATCAAGGTGATGACCAATGTCCAGGTGCAGATAACCTCCTGTACATCCGTCGTCCTGCAAGCTGCCGCAGAAGGCGCCTTAAGCGGTCTTCAAAGTCATGTCGAAGCTCTGCGTTTGACCCTGGAAAATAACTGCAGGGTGGTGATGCAGGAATTACGCTCCTTTGAAGGCGTCAGGGTCGAACAACCTGCCGGGACGTATTACTGTCTGCCGGATTTCAGCGCTTATAACAAGAACTCCGTGGAACTGTGTAAATTACTGCTGGAAAAAGCGCTGGTCGTAACCGTACCGGGGAAAGAATTCGGGATGGAAGGCCATTTGCGTTTAAGCTATGCCACGACGATCAAAGACGTGAAGCAGGGCGTAGAACGCATTAAATGGGCTTTGGATCCCAATTCACCGAATGAAATCTACATTGGCGACCGTAAATTAGTGAGGGATTGGCTGTGAACAACAACATTTTAGACATAAAGACACCCGCCGAAGGTCAGGCAGACGTATTAAAGCCCGATTATGGTTTGAAAAATCATGGGATTAAAGACCTGCGCAAGATCTACTGGAATCTACCGACCGAGGCGCTTTACGAAGAAGCATCCTTCCGCGGTGAAGGCCGCATCACTCACATGGGGCCTTTTGTGGCGATGACAACGCCGCATACCGCGCGTTCGGCCAACGACAAATTTGTGGTGCGCGAGGCAACGACAGAAGACAAGATCTGGTGGGGTGAATATAACCGCCCCTTCAGTTCTGAGAAGTTCAACGACCTGTATAACCGCATGCAGGGTTATTTACAGGGCCGCGACGTTTTCGTGCAGGACTGTTTCGCCGGCGCTGATCCCAACTACGGCATGCCGATTCGCATCATCAGCGAATATGCCTGGCACAGCCATTTCGTGCGGAACATGTTCGTCACGCCGAAAAACGCCGTTGGATACAAGAATCACGTGCCTGATTTTACCATCATGGTTCTGCCGTCATTCAAGGCGTTCCCGCAGATCGACAGCACCCCGGGAGAAGCCTTCATCCTGCTGAATTTCGAAGCGCGGCTGTGCCTCATCGGGACCACTGCTTATGCAGGTGAAATCAAGAAATCAGCCTTCACGATCCTGAATTATCTGCTGCCTCTGCAGGGCGTCATGCCGATGCATTGTTCAGCAAATATAGGTAAAAAAGGTGATTCCGCCCTATTTTTCGGATTGTCTGGAACGGGCAAGACGACTCTTTCGGCTGATCCCAAGCGCCGATTGATCGGTGATGATGAACACGGTT
>JAHJDJ010000288.1 GCA_018812585.1 bacterium | reverse complement strand
CGACTTTCAAATCTCCGGCAGCCAGATTGAAATTGCGATAGCGGATCGCTCCCGCAACGTCATCCAGAGTCAATCCCATGGCATACAGCTTCTCAGGCGGAATCTCGACCCAGATCTCTCGCTCTCGCGTCCCAATAACGCTAATTTCCGAGATACCGCGAATGTCGAAAAGTAGATCCTTCAGCTCTTCGGCATAATCATGCATCACCCGTTCCGGGTAATCACCGGAAAGAGTCACTGAAATGACTGGAACGAAATCATCTGTATTAAAATCGTCCACATAAACGTCTTCTACGTCGTCGGGCAGATTCACACCATCGACTTCTGCCTTTAAATCAGCCAGATACTTGGAATACTTATCATCGCTGACCATCTCATACTTTAACCAGATCATGGACTGACCTTCAGATGACGTTGAAGTCATCTGATCGATACCGTCCAGATCGGCGAGTTCTTCTTCCAGCGGTATGGTGATTAACTGCTCAATATCTTCAGCTGGCACATTGGGATAGGGCGTGATGACGAAAGCCCAGTTAAAAGAGATTTTCGGCATCATTTCCCGGGGAAGATCGAGAAAAGCCAATACCCCTAAGACAGTCAGCGTGATCATTAAAAGATTCGAGAGTACCGGATTACGTACCGATAAGCGAATTGGTGATAGTGATGCCATTTATCTTAAATCCTAAAGAATCTTCACTTTGATGCTGTCGGTCAATACATTCTGACCCGTGATAACCAGAACCTCGCCCGCTTCCAACCCCTCTTCAACTACGATCCTGTAATCGGCGGAACGGCCTAATTTGATATTGCGCCGTATGGCGACTCCCTCAACAACCACGTAAACGGTTGGCGTATCTTCTCCTAAGACCAGAGCGTCGCGGTTAATGGTAACAACATTTTCCCGCGTCTCGAAGATGATCTTCACGACGGTGATCATCCCCGGTTTCAGCGTTTCAGCCTCATTTTGCACTTCGATAACAACGGGAAATGATCTCCCCATATCCAGACCAGCGCTGCCAACGGATTTAACTTTTCCCTTAAATACTTGATCCGGGTATACAGAGGTCGTGATCAGCGCTCGATTTCCCTTGCGGATATTGACAATCTCGCGTTCGCTTAGGCCAACTTCTACTTCCAGGCTCTGGGTGGCCACAATTTTTCCCAGGGGCGTTCCCGGGCCCACCTGCTGACCGATCTGCGCATCTAATTTCGCCACAGACCCTTCCACAGGACTGGAGAGCCTCGTCAGTCGCACGCTGCGCTCTGCCAGTTTCATCGCTGCTTCAGCCATCTGGAGATTAGCGGCGGCGGTGCGCTCTGCTAACTGAGCGGTTTCAAGCTCGTATGTCGATACATCTTCCGTTTCCGAAAGCTCAACATAGCGCTGATAATCACGCAAAGCCTGATCATAAGCGGCAGCCGCGGCGTTGAAGCTCCCCTCAGCTTGAGCATAAGCTAACTCGTAGGGTTCTGCATCAAGCGCTACGATCACATCGCCCTTCTGTACGACGTCGCCAATATCCCTGACCTTATTGATGATGGTCCCCGAAATTTCGGACATAATGGGAACTTCATATTCGGATCTGAGAACTCCGGTTGCGGTCACCATTAAATCGATTGTTTCGGGTGTAAGCTGCTGCACGACTACAGGCATTCCTTTAATCTCTTCGCTGTCAGCCTGATCCTCATTTTCTGGTGGACCGCATGATGTTATCAATACCATCGTGCCAATCAGCAGACAGATTAATGATAGAACTGATCTTTTTCCCAACATCGACGTCACTCCGTGCTCTCTATAATGATAAACGGATAATTTAATCTTGTTTGATCGATATGCCTAAAA
The DNA here is from genome assembly GCA_018812585.1 of bacterium. GTDB lineage: Bacteria > Electryoneota > B3-LCP > B3-LCP > B3-LCP > JAHJDJ01. Next base: position 16,870 of record JAHJDJ010000288.1, on the reverse strand, counting down.
ACTCCCAGCCAGCCTTTCAAGTTGTGCCCTTGCGATCAGCGCATCAAACAGGGCATTGATGGAAGCCAGCTCTGCCCGTTCGGTGACAGTGCGTGCATCTAACAGTTCCAGCGTGGTGATCATCCCCAATTCATACTGCTTTCCCTGTCGGGATAACACTTCCTCCGATTGCCGCAGCATAGTTCTGCCTGCCTTCAGCCGCTCGCCTGCAGCCCGAAGTCCATTATAAGATGCGGTCAATCGGATATACAATCCGGTTTCATAATCTATAGCCTGCTCTTGCGCTTTCTTGACGTTGATTTTCGCTTCCTGAAAACGAGCCACATTCCCGAAGGATGAAAACAACGGCATACTTAAATTAATCCCCGCTGTCCAGGTTTTAAAGCCATCCAATTCCCAGTCATTATCAGCTTCCCAGCTATACGTATAGTTGAAATTCAGCTTCGGCTGGAAGTTGGAACTGGCAATCCAGACGTTCTCTTTCTCAAGTTTGACAGATTTATCCATGATTTCCAGATCCGGAGAGGAGTTTTGCATCTCTTCCCAGAGTTCTTCCAATTGTGGCAGACTTGAACTGTAATCATAATCATCAGCCTGATACTGTGTCAGATCGACTGGATAATAGGATTGGTTCTGGAACTCACCCATAACCTGCTCCAGAGACAATTCGGCCAGCTTGAGATTGTTACGGGCTTCTATCAGCGCCGCTTGATCACTGCTCTCCTGAGCTTCCCAGCGCAATAGGTCAACCTCGGAAATCATCCCCAGTTCTTTCTGCCGTCCGAACCGTTCCAGATACCCTTTCGTTACAGCAAGCGATCTTTCCTGAAGTTGATAAGCACGGTAAGCTCGACAAAGAGTGAAATAGGCGGTCTGCACATTTAAAATCAAGGCGCGTTTCTGCGTCTCCAGTGTCAGATTGATGACTCGTTTGCGTTTGCCAGCAATTCGCAGCGCGGTAATTTCGACGCCGCCATTGTAAATGGGTTGATCGATTGAAATGTGCGAACTGTACATATCTTTATAGGCAAACGGCGGAAATTCATCAGGATCGATATACTGTCCGTATTCCTGCAGAATGACGTCACGCATGATGTTCTGCCGACCGACCGTTTCATCATCCGTGCGCGTCAACGAACTGGTGAAAGTCACCTTAGGCAGGGCGTCGGACACGGCACGCACCATCCCCCACCGAGATGATTTAACCTCCCATTCGGCCTCCCGCAAGGTTGGATTATTTTCAAACGCCTTGGCAGTGGCTTCTTCCAGTGAGATGGGCGTCAGAGTCTGCCCATGCGCAGGTAACACCCAACAAATAAGTAATAGAATGGCTGTTTTTCTCATATCTATTGTCTCACTCATAGATCAAATCTTCTCTTGGCTTACTGAAAAAGCTTCTTTTTACACTGCAACTCCTGGACTTCATGCAGCCAGGTCAGTTCAGCTTCAACATGATAAATCGAATTCTTGATAATCGCCTGCTTGACGTTAAGAGTCTCTGCCATGATTATCATCTTGTGAACACTCTTCAGTGTCTGGATCAACTCTTCGTGTTCCTCAATGCGCTTCTGGATTTCCTTCTTCAGCTCATACCCATAGTAGTCGCGTTCTTTCAGGAAACCCAGTATAACCAGTTGTACCGTAATTCGCCTTTTATATTCAAGCTTGAATATAAAGCATAAAGAAAAGAAATCAAGCGATTTCTCGAATTTCATTGAAATAGTCTCATAAACAGGAGATAAAGCCATCATCTTCGGAGGGTGAATTTTCCCATCCTTTCTCACTCTTCTCCGCCGCCTGCCGTGAACCCGCAGGGACTGCTGCTCTCCTCGATTGACTGCTGCCACCCCCATTGTCTTCAAAAAGAGTTACCTCAAATCCCATATTTTCAGCAGTCTTAACTCTTTTAGCAGTCCTGCTTCCCGGCTGCATGCTGATAACCAAAATTCTTTTCGCTAACCTGAACAACAGCCTGTAACACCCCTCCAGGCAACTGAAGTGTGCGTAGCGACTCTTCAGGCGTGGTTCCGGGGTAAAAACGCCAACCGAGACGTCAGGATAATCCTTGCACAGCATCACCGCACGCCGCGGAATGCCAGATACAGAGCCTAAGAGAACACTATCGCCCGCTTTCATCAACCCCTCAACGATGTCCCATTCCTGCTGCGAAAAGGGACAAGAACACCATACCGCTTTTTCATCTGCCGCGGCATTAATCTGCAGGAATTTCTGGAGGATATTCTGTGGAGTTTTCCGCGAATTCAACAAAACAATGAGACGCGGGCTGCGGAGCAGCGCCAAATCGCCCCAGTAAACCAGAGTGGGAGGTAAACTTTCATCTACAGGCAGTTGCAGTTGAGACGCTCCCGGATAAAGCAGAGTAAGCGCTTTTTCCCGTAACTGCTTTTCCCGCTGTACAAGCTGCTGAGGCTCGGTCTCGCGCACGCAGAGCATTAAACTCTCAGAGATACCTGGAATCCGCCAACTACCGGCCTGCTCACTGTAGAGGTCAGTTATCCCTAACCCGCGTTCCCGCAGAAAATGATGAACCTTCCAACCGCGCTTAACCCCTATACCGCGGGTATGCATCAGCCCCAACCAGGCAGTTTCTTCAGAATATTTACGATGCGGTTCACTCATTGCTCTGAATTCGCTGCTGCTTGAGAGGTGACAGACTCGATAATAGAGCGGTCAGCTTTCGGAAAAGTAAAATCATCCAATTGCACTGGATCGACCCAGAGCCACCGCTGGCAGCCTATCGCCTGAGGTGTGCCTGAGATGATCGTACAGTGATAGATGTGCAAAGTAATGCGGAAATGCGTATAAGCATGTTTTAAAGTATAGGCTTTTTCGCCCACATTGACGGAAATGTCCAGCTCTTCATGCAGTTCGCGCGCGAGACACTCCTCCAAGCTCTCCCCCGCTTCCTGCTTTCCTCCGGGGAATTCCCATAGACCGCCCAGAAAGCCGTTCTCTTTTCGCTGCGTGATAAGTAATTTCCCATCATCCCAGATCAAACCTGCGGTCACGTCGTAATGAGGAATCGGCTTGCGTCGGCTGACAACAGGAATCTCTGCGACCAATCCCTTTTGAAAGGTGGCACAGGCCTCCTGAGCCGGACAGGAACCGCAATTCGGCTGTTTAGGACGACAGATTATGGCGCCTAACTCCATTACCGCCTGATTCCAGTCACCGGGTTTATCTTGCACCAGATATTTTCGGGCAAGTTCATGAAGAGCTTTCACCGTCCTGGTAGAACGGATATCGCTCTTCAGCGCTTCCCAGCGTGCCAACACCCGTTTGACATTGCCATCCAAGACAGCGACCGGTTCATCAAAAGCAATGGAGGCTATCGCAGAGGCAGTATACTCACCGACACCCGGAAGTTGTTTTAAGCCAGTGAAAGCCTTTGGTATTTCACCTTGCATCTCATGAGATACAATTTTCGCTGCTTTATGCAGATTTCGAGCGCGGGCATAATAACCCAATCCTTCCCAGACTTTCAGGAGGTCAGATAATTCTGCCTTGGCGAGACAATTTACATCAGGAAAGCGGGCCACGAAGTTTTGATAGTAAGGAATAACCGTCCGTGCCTGAGTTTGTTGCAGCATCACCTCGCTGATCCAGATCAGGTAAGGATCTCGCGTCTGTCTCCAGGGGAGATCTCTCCGGCTCTGTTCGTACCAGGCTGACAGACGTTTCTGCAACTCAGGCAGGTTCATGGAAGCGATCAGAATTGATGAAAACAGGTCTTAAGGTTGGTTGACGATAATTCGGACTGTGGTGCCACCCTGACGATCGTCCTCGACCAGGACTTTATGCGCCTGAGTCAGAACCTCTTGCAGCGTATTCCAGAATAATCTCTGTTTTAATACTTCAGGGTTGCGTCGATATTCAGTCAGCAATTTTTCAAAGCGCTCCACCTCGCCAGCAGCCTGCCGGATGCGTTCTCTGGCTTGGGCTTCAGCCAGTTGCTTAATCTGCTGAGCTTCGGCACGCGCGCGAGGCAGAAGTTCGGACTGGTAAGCATGGGCTTCGTTGATGACCTTTTCGCGGTTGGCTTTAGCGCGCGATACTTCATTGAACGATTCGATAACTTCCGCAGGAGGCTCCACCTTCTGGAGGTTACACGACCTGATCAGAATACCGGCGTCCACCTGATCTACAAAAGCCTGCAATCCTGATCTGACGTATTGTTCTACCTCAAACTTGCCCACAGTCAGCATCTCATCCACTGGGAAACGCCCCACTTTTTCGCAAATCAAGGCTTCACCGACTTTGCGCAGAAGAAAATCCGGTCCCTCCGTTTTAAACAGATACTGCGCCGGATCGCGGACCGTGTATTGCACCATCAATGAGACGGTGATAACGTTCCAATCGCCAGAAAGTCGCTCCCGCTCCTCACGGGATGGACGCATCCCCTGCATCTGCTCTGCTAATTTGAAGCCAATGCTCATGCGGCGGATGGCAGTAACCTGCGGCTTCTGCACTGAGGTAAACGGCCAGGGCAGACGATAATGTATGCCCGGAGAAACCCGGTCGTTAATCACTTTGCCGAACATCGTCACCACACCCATCTGATCCGATGCAATGGTATAGAATCCGAAGAGCAGGTAAATTCCTAAAACGACGCCCGCTGCAATCAATGTAAAACGGCTCAGATGCATTTAAGGAATACCCTCCCGCAGCACCTGCAGTAATTCTGAATCATTGGGAAGAACGATGGTGGTCTTGTCGTTCAGGAATTTGCCGTAAGCGTCTAAACTGCGCAGATATTTATAAAACTGTGGATCTTGCTGTATCGCTTGACGATAAATGTTGGCCGCTTGAGCTTCGCCCTCACCGGCGATGATGATAGCCTTCTGCTGGGCATCCGCCAAGACCAGCGCAGCTTCCAAGTCGGCATTGGAGCGGATTTTTTGAGCGCTCTCTTCACCTTCACTGCGATACTGCCGGGCAATGCGCCCGCGTTCAGCTTTCATCCGTTCGAACACTGCAACCCGATTTTGAGCGGGATAAGCAAGTCTTTTGATCAGCGCGCTCTTGACCTCTATGCCGAAGTTCTCCAGGGCAGCCTGTGAACAGTTCTCACGAATGGCCGCACAAATTTCATCCAGTTTTTGCTCCTGATCTTTAGTGCTGATTAAAGCTGCAAAAGGAGCATGTCCGATATTGCGGCCCACGGAAGAATATAGAAGATCTGAAAGCCGCGCCTCTGCCCCACTCCGGTCCTTGACGCTGACCAGGAATTTCACCGGATCACTGATCTGCCACAGCATAAAAGCGTCTACGATGAGGTTTTTCTTGTCTTCGGTTAAAAATTCTGCCGAAGGTGGATCAAAGGTCAGCAGACGGCTGTCTAACTTCTGAACACGCTGAAAAGGAAACGGAAGTTTAGCATGCAGGCCCGGTTCTGTGATTGTTTTGATCGGTTTACCAAACTGAGTGATGACCGCAACCTGCGATTCCCAAAGCTGGTAGAATACGGATGACAGAATCAGCACGACAACAATTCCGCCAATCAGATATGCACTGAAACGCTTCATGGTTTACTACCCGTTTATGCTACGGTTGGCCGACGGATTGCTGCAGCCGTTGATAAATTTCAGGCGGCAGGTTGTTCGGCAGTCCGTTAGAAGGTGGAAGTAGAAACAGATCCAGATCCTGACCGTGCTCGGTCAGGACGAGTATTTTATTGATATTCACCAGTGTCGTTTCCGCTGCTTCAGCATTCATGCGAAACTGCTGATAGGAACGCCAGTTCCGGGTAGCTGAAGCAATCGCGGTAAAACGGCTGGATTCGCCGGTGGCGTCACTGACCTGCCTAGCTGAATCGGAACGCGCCTGAGCCAATTTTTTGCCGACTTTGGCGCGCGCCTCAGCAACCTTAGTTACAGAATCAGCCTGCGCCAGATTTATCAAACGATATTTGTCTTCCAAAGCGCTGGAAACGTCACGAAACGCGGAATGTACCACGTCCGGAGCGTGGCCATAAACCAGATTAACGCTGTGCAGCCTGACACCGATACCCAACTCTTGTAACGATGCCACCAGATCAGCTTTAACATAATGTTCAAAAGCTCCACGCTCTGCAGTCAGTTCATCGGCAACTTCCCGCATCGTCACATCCAGCAAGACGTGATGAGCAAGTAGTTGACGTAGAAGCATCTCAATATCGTCGATACGGTAAGTCGCTTGATAAGCATCTGTTATGCTGTAATGAAGCGTGACGTCAATATCTATCAGATTTTCATCGCCAGCTAAATATTCACTCTCCTCCGGTCTGTTCTCTTGAGGTCGAGGATCCAATTTCTCCCCGGTTGACACCAGAGGCGCGTCAACTGGCATCAGAGTTATTTGGCCATCATCCGTCCGTCTGAATCCCATCTCCAGTGATCGCACTAAATCTGTTTCCACGATTACCGAACGCCCGAAAGGTGTCGGAGGCCGATAATACAATCCGGGTGGTAGATCGGCTTTGGTAACGTTACCGAAGGTTAACGACATCCCCGTGTTGCCGGCGGGGACAATGAAAAATCCATCTGCAATATAAATAATAATCAAAACAACGACTACGATCCAAGCCAACTTCCTGCTTCCTGTGCCGGTGCGCTTTTGCAGCCATTGCCATGTTTTAGCATATTGCTTGCCTTTAAAGAGACTGCGATGCATCAAACCCGCCAGCAATAGCACTGAACTGATTTTGATCCATTCCGGAAGAGCGCTGGCGCCGCTTCCCAAGGATGCGGCGATATTTAGATTCAGATAAGAGTAAAGGAAATTCAGCAGGCCGCCAAGCATCAGGCTGATCACAGCCAGACCACCCAGATATAATGCGATCACGCGCTTGGGAAAATACTTGGAGAGGATAATAAGCGAGCCGACATTAGTGGCAGGCCCGACCAGCAAAAACACGAACGCCGCGCCCGGCGATAACCCCTTCAAAATCAACGCGGCGGCAATGGGCGTCGATTCAGTGGCACATATATATAGCGGAATCCCGATAACCAGCATCAACAGCATGGCCTGGAAACCACTGCCCCAGAAACCCGCGAAAAAACTCGCCGGGATGATCACCGAGATGACACCTGAAGCTAAAAAGCCGATAACCAGCCAGGGAGCCATGTCATCTAAAAGATGGAAAAATCCATAATCCAGCGCGTTCCATACCCTTTTATAATGACTTTCGGGAGGTGCCTCTTTGGTAAGTTTTTCGAGCCTTTCCTTCGATTTCCCATTAACGTCGTGCTCTTCGATAGGTTTGACAATATCTTTGTCACCCTCCTTCTCCTGACCGAAGACATTGATTCCAAACCCGATCAGGATAGAGGTCACGAATGCCGACAACGGCCGGAAAATGGTCATCATTGGATCTAAAATGGCAAAGCTGATACCGATGGAGGGAACACTGGTTTCCGGTGTGGAGACTAAAAATGAAAAAACCGCTCCGCGGCTGGCTCCGGCTTTTCGCATCGCCACGGCAGTGGGGATCACCGAGCAGGAACAGAGTGGCAGAGGAATACCGAAAAGGCTGGCATTAACTACAGAACCAGCGTTACTTCGACCGAAGAACTGCTGGATTTTCTTGCGTGGAAAATAGGCATGCAGCAAACCCGCTATCAGAAAGCCGAAAACCAGATACGGGCTGGAATCTGCAAAGATGCGGTAAGCTTCATACAATATGTTTAAAAATATAGTCAGCATTTGTAAATTTTGATGTTTCTATCAGGTCTGCATCGGTTCATCTTCGCGCCAAATTTCTGCACCGATGGAGCGCAATCTCTGTTCTATTCTTTCATAACCGCGGTCGATGTGATAGACGCGCGAAAGATCAGTTCGTCCCTCTGCAGCCAACCCTGCCAGAATCAGACATGCCGAAGCGCGCAAATCGGTCGACATCACGGGTGCGCCCTGGAGCTTATTTGCACCCCGCACGAAAGCGGTGTTGCCTTCTACTTGTATATCGGCTCCAAGTCGTTTTAATTCAGCAACATGAGTGAATCTATCATGGTATATCGTATCGGTTATCGTACAACTGCCGTCCGCCAGACTCATCAGTGCGATCCATTGAGCCTGCATGTCAGTCGGAAATCCCGGAAATGGCGCGGTGCGAATATCTACCGGGAGGGGCCTTCCTGTACTGCTTAAGGTAACGCTGTTTTCTGCAGCCTTCAGGGTGTAACCGGCTTGTTCCAACGTGTCTATTACCGCCTCAATGTGATCCACGCGCAGGTTATTTAACGTCAGCTCACTGCCGGTGATAGCCGCGGCAACTAACAACGTCCCGGCTTCGATGCGATCAGGAATATTGCGGAAGTTTGCCGGTTTCAATTCCGAGACGCCCTCAATTTCAATCCGGTCAGTTCCCGCGCCGTGGATTTTTGCGCCCATCGCATTCAGATAATCGGCCAGAGCGGCCATCTCCGGCTCTGCCGCCGCGTTTTGAAGCAAAGTAGTGCCTTTAGCCAGAACTGCAGCCATCATGATATTGCCAGTAGCGCCGACCGACTGGATTTTGAAATTTATCCGCGCGCCGTGCAACTGTTTTGCTTCTGCGTTTATATAGCCGCCTGACAATTCAAGATTTGCGCCCAGTTTTTCCATGCCCATGAGATGCAGATCGACAGGACGCGGTCCCCAGGCACATCCTCCCGGTAGAGAAACGCGCGCCTTCCCGAATCGAGCTAACAGCGGACCCAGTACATAAATCGAGGCGCGCATGGTTTTCACCAGCTCATAAGGCGCTTCCCAGAAAGTGCAGGGCTCTGTGTCCATGAAAAGCGTATGATCCAGTAATTCCACTTTTGCGCCGGTGATGCGCAGGAGATGCGCCATCGTGCGAACGTCGCGCAGTTCTGGAACGTTGCTGATCTCGTGTTTTCCTGGAGCTAATAACGCCGCCGCCATCAGCGGTAAGGAAGCATTTTTAGCGCCGGAAACACTTAAGGTTCCCTTCAGGCGGTTGCCGCCGTTGATCACAAATTTGTCCATGAGACTCAGTCGTTTATGAGGCTGTTTTCATCTGTCTGGCTGATGCAATCATCTCTCTGGCGTTTTGCAGCGCCCCATCAGACAATCCTGTCGCCGTGAGTAAGGTTGCGATCTCTTCAAGGCGTTCGGCGTCATTAAGAAGAATCACTTGTGCGCTCCCCTCCAGGTCTGTGGAACGAACTGAAAAATGAGCATCGCCCAGGCTGGCGATCTGTGGTAAATGCGTTACTACTATTACCTGGTGACGGCGCGCCACCCGCAATAATTGCAATCCCACAAGACGGGCTGTACGTCCACTGATCCCCTGGTCAATCTCATCGAAAATCAGCGATTCCACTTCATCCTGATCAGCCAGAGCGCTTTTTAGGGCTAAAAGAATCCGGCTCAACTCACCGCCGGAGGCAACCTTCTGCAAAACCTGAAACGGCATCTTCTGGTGCGGCGCCAGCATATAATCCAAGCGGTCCAACCCATCTGCATAGGGGGTTTCCGTGCTCGGTTCTTCAAAAGCGATTTGAAAGCGTGCCTTCACCATACCAATAGCTTTCAAACGCTGGTGGACGTCCGCTTCCAATTTCTGAGCGGCTGACCGGCGATCGGCGGAAAGCTCTTGTCCAGCAGCGATTAGAGACTTTTCTTGCGCCTGAATCTCCGCGGCGATCTGCTGAAGTTGCTCTTTCAAACCAGCCAGATCAGTGAGACCACGTGAAATCTCATCTACAACTTCAGATAAATCCCGATTCTGGTAATGCCAGCGTTTCAGAAATCCTGTCAGAGAAGCATGCCGCTCACGTAAATCCTCAACATGACCAGGATCATGGTTAAGGTTTTGATTAAGATCCAGCAGTGTGCGATTTAACTCGCTTAATACGGAGCGAACATTACCCAGCTCTGTATCCCATTCCACAAGAGATTTATCGTAAACGGAAAGATCGACCAGATACTCTTTGGCTTTTGTGAGTCGTTCAACAGCAGATTCAGGAGCTTCGTTTAACAAATCACAAATTTTGCCGCACAGCTCGAAGATTTTTTCAGCATTTTCCAGCTTTACAAGTTCTGCCTCGATCACCTCGATTTCGCTGGCTTTGGGCTGCAGCTCATCCAGTTCCGCTTGCTGACGCAAGAGAGTATCCCGACCCGATGTTGAATCCTCCAAACGGCGGCGAAGCGCCTTCTCCTGCCTGCGCAGCTCGCCAAGCTCAGCAAATGTACTGCGGTATCGTCTTTGTAAATCAGGTCGGTTCAGATAAGCATCAAGCAGGGACAGTTGCCGGGATCGCTCAAATAGCGTGACGATCTCATGTTGACCATGGATATCGAGAAGCTGGTTGCCCAATTCACGGGAAAGATTGAGATTAACCGGCGTGTCATTGATGAAGATGCGAGTCCTTCCTTGCCTGGTGAACTCCCGCCGCAAGATCACGGGTAAATCATCAGGCAAATCGTTCTCCTTTAGCCATTGCCGGATTTCGTCCGAGTTTGAAGGTGCAAATTCAGCCTCGATGACAGCCTTGTCAGCTCCCCGCCGGACAGGTAAACCACTGCGTCTCTCCCCCAGCAGAGCTCCGACTGCATCCAGCAGCAACGACTTCCCGACACCGGTTTCACCAGTAATAACATTTAGCCCGGGTGAAAATTCAATTTCAGTCCGAGCTAAAACAGTATAATTAGAAATATCCAGCTTTTTCAGCATATCATTTGTGGATTACAGCCACCTTGCCGACTTCGGCGTTACCATCCGGGTCGTAAGCCAAAAGAAGATAGACGCCGGAACCTACGATCTCGCCCCTGTCGTTGCGGCCATCCCATCCGGAAATGATCTCTTCCTTGGTCATCTCACGGACGAGGAATCCGGCGGTGGTGAAGATCTTCATTTGAACCGTCTCGGATAATCCTGCGGCGTCGAAGAAAAGACGTTGATCCAGATTATCCCCAACGAGAAACGGATTCTGATCGGCGATAATCGAGACGTTTGTTACCTTCTGTCCCATCTGGCGGTATGGCGTGGATAATTTGGCCAGCCCCAATTCTGTTCCGATATACGCTTCACCGGTGCCGCTGTTAAACTCAATGGCTTGCACCACGTTCCCGGGAAGCGGGCTGGGATATCCACCCTCGATGTCAGTGTACGAATCGAGCCAGGTGTAATTGTCAGCTCCCAGAACATTAACCCCGGAATTTGTGCCAAACCACTTGTTGTTCTGTGGATCGACCGTGATGCAGTTGATATATTGCCCTGACGGCATATTCCATAAGTCGATGCCATTATAACTGTGCACTGCAGGATCCGGTGATGGATAGAAGTACTGTACGCCTATCGGCGTCCCCACCCAGACAATACCGTCTCGGTCACTGGTAATGGCGGTTATGGAGTCAGAAGGCAGCCCCAGGACGTGATACCAGACATCGTCAGCGCTGTTAGATATGGTCTGGTTATCATCCAGAATCCAGATCCCCTTTTCTTCCCCGGTATTATTGTTACCGCCAAACCATTTAAACCCGTAAGAATCTGTGGCGATACGGTCCACATAAAATTCAGCAGAAGGAAGATTAGAGCCCAGTTCGTTTTTTACAGGCAGGTAAACCCAATTCGGATATTGCTCAGGATCTTGAATGAAGTCCAAAGGCACAATGGCGATAGGTCGATCCCCGCTTTTGCTCGGTGAAGCTTCGCTGTTGCAGATCCAAACGTTCCCGAAGTTATCTGTCAAAAGATCGCGGACGACACAGTAATGGCTTAAAAATTCAATATTGAACAGGTGACCAGTGGTCGCAGAAAAGTAATCATTGGCGATCAAAGTATCGTTTTCATAAGAAAACCAGCCAACCCCGCGGCCATCACTTGCAACCCATACAGATCCGTTCTGATCCAACGTAATTTTCCTAGTCCAAAACCAGAAGAAGCTGTCGGGACTGACGGGATCGATAATTGAATCCGCGACGGTGGAGAAATAATCCAGATGCCGTCCAAATGAAACCCAGCTGCTGCCATCATAATGGCTGAGACTACCGTTATTCGATCCGATCTGCAGAAAGCCGGTCGCCCAGACTGATCCATCATCTTCTACCAAGATATCGGTCACTGTTTCTACCAATACGCTATTCAGATCGTTTAAAAGCCACTCATCGCCATTCCACTGGTTCAAACCGCCCAGGATACAGCTACCTGACGTCTTGGTATATTCCGTTCCGATCCAGGGGACGCTATTACTATCGAAGGCTATACTCAGCGGTTTGGCGCCCGCCTCTCCATACATCTGCACCGATGACCCAACCAGACGGTATATACCGTTGGAGCGGCCTAAATAGAGAGTATCACTATAAGAATACAGCATGTTACAGCGTGCATAATTAATGCCTGTAGCAACGAAGCCTTGTTCCAGATCAAGCAGGCGATGTAAAGCGTCAGTTGGATGATCAACACCCACATATAATGTATCCTGGTGCACCGCCATCGCCATGATGATATTATCGTTCAACCCATCTGCAGTTGTATAATTAGACCAACTTTCGGGCGATTCCAATACGAGTTGAGTTAAATCGCCGCGAGCCAGACCATCCTCCGTTGCCACCCACAATCCTTGGTCATAGATTTGTATCAACGTGGCTGCTGTTTCGGGTGTAAAATCGCCGAGATTGGAGTAAGTACCCTCAATAAGATACTTATCCAATTCATCAAAGAAGACTAATTTGCTGACCCCGATGTCCGTGGCGATGTAGACCGCCCCATTATAGAAGGTCATATCATAGATATTGAATATCTTGTCATTCAGCTTGAAATCAACCAGACGAATGACTTTGTGGGTCGTCATGTTGAAAATATCAACATATACGTTCCCCATACCCAATATTAAATTGCCTAAGTCATCTGCGGCCATGGCATCAATTTCAACAGAAGAGAGACCATCGACAGTCGTAAAGATGTGGAAACTTCCATCATCCACGTTATACCGAACGAGGCCGCTGTTGGTCGCTCCCCAGATATAACCATCAATATAAATGAGGTCATTCACTGTCCGCACTGCGGGGAAAATTTCCCACGCAGAAGCAGCAACAGCATTCCCTGAAGAGAAAACGAACAGCAGGCAGGCAAAGAAACTTAGTACTTTTCTTTTCATCATTTGACTCACAGCTTGTCCCAAAGATCCGCCATTTCAATGGCGCTAATTGCAGCGTCCCAACCTTTATTACCCGCTTTAGTGCCTGCTCGTTCCAGGGCTTGCTCTAAAGTATCGGTGGTAAGCACTCCAAAAGCGACCGGAAATTGCTGCTGTAAGCCTGTTTGGGCCACGCCCTTGATGACTTCTGCCGAGATATAATCAAAATGCGGAGTGGCGCCGCGAATCACCGCGCCGAGACAGATTACAGCGCTGTATTTCTTAGAGTTGACCAGTTTCGCAGTGGCCATCGGAATCTCAAAACTCCCCGGCACCCAAACAATCGTCAGGTCTTTTTCAGCGGCGCCATGCCGCGTCAAACAATCAATTGCGCCTTCCAGTAATTTATTCGAAATTAATTCGTTGAACCGTGAAACAACCAGCCCAAATTTGCGATTGCTGGCATCTAAGTGCCCTTGCAACGTGGTGATGTTTTTTGAATCAGCCATGATTAAGTCCTGATTTATTGATCAGTCTGTCATTTTCTTTGGTAACTCTGGAACCCTGCATTCACTGACGTCCAGCAGATGTCCCAGTTTCTCTTTCTTGGTGTTAAGATATCGAGTGTTGACTTCGTTGGGTGGGATTTCGATGGGAATCCGCTCGATAATCTCCAGGTCATATCCCCTTAATCCGATTACCTTGCGGGGGTTGTTGGTCAACAGGCGCATCTGACGAACGCCCAGATCATAGAGCATCTGAGCGCCAATCCCATAATCGCGCAGATCATCTTTAAACCCCAACTTCAGGTTCGCCTCTACAGTGTCCAAACCTTTATCTTGCAGTTCGTAGGCTTTCAGCTTGTTGTCTAATCCAATACCCCGCCCCTCCTGGTTCATATATAACAGAACACCGACGCCCTCATTTTCGATAATCTGCATCGCTTTTGCCAATTGGTCGCCGCAGTCACAGCGCATCGATCCGAAAACGTCCCCTGTCAGGCATTCCGAATGAACACGAACCAGCACTGATTTCGCTGAATCAATAGTACCCTTCACCAGCGCCAGGTTGTTCTTACCGTCTACCAAACTCAGATAATTTATCAGTTGGAAATGTCCCCAGCGAGTCGGCAGATCGACGGACACTGATTTCTCGATCAGAGATTCAGTACGCTTGCGATATTCAATCAAATCACGAATGGTGATCAGTTTCAGGTTGAAACGCTGCGCGATCTCGTACAACTCCGGCAAGCGCGCCATCGAGCCGTCGTCACTCATGATTTCGCAGAGCACGCCTGCAGAATAGAGACCAGCCAGTCGTGCCAGATCGACGACAGCTTCAGTATGCCCCGCTCGCTTCAGAACGCCTCCCGAAGCCGCACGCAGCGGGAAAATGTGTCCCGGTCGAGCGAAATCATCCGGCGTGGCTTCCGGGTGGACAGCCGTCAGGATGGTCGTCGCCCGGTCGTGAGCAGAAATACCCGTGGTTGTCCCTTTGACCGCATCTATCGTCACCGTAAATTTCGTGCCATGCAGCGCGGTATTCTTACCAACCATCAAGTCGAGGTTTAATTCATCGCAGCGTTCCGAAGGCATCGCCAGACAAATCATGCCGCGGCCGTATTTACTCATGAAATTGACGGCTTCAGGAGTTACCAGTTCCGCCGCCATGATGAAATCGCCCTCATTCTCACGATCCTCATCATCGACGACCACGATGATTTTACCCTGGCGGTAGTCCTCTATGGCTTCTTCAATGGAATTCAGATGGATTTCGTTAGTTTCTGTCATGATGTAATTTCGTCCAATCTATTCTGTGCATCACAAAGTCAGTTATATTTTAGTTTTTCTATTATGCAAATCCCCAGCCAGCCAGCTTGTCATGATCGATTCTTCCCGCTTGAGGATTCACCAATGATTCGACATATTTAGCAATGATATCCACTTCCAGATTGACCTTAGCGCCGGATGGCATTTCTCCCAGCAAGGTCGATTCGAGTGTCGCCGGAATTAAAGCCAAAGTGGCTTGTCCAGACTGATACCGTGCCACCGTCAGGCTGACGCCATGTACTGCCAGTGATCCCTTTTCGACGACGTATCTACGCAGATCTTCGGGGATTTCAACAGTCAGTTCTCCGCCACTGTTCTTCGGTAGGAACCGCACCACCCGACCCACATCATCCACATGCCCCTGCACCAGGTGTCCCCCTAATCTATCTCCCAGACGCAAAGCTCTCTCTAAGTGTACCTTATCGCCCGCCTGTTGAAATTGCAATGTCCCTCGTCGCAGCGTTTCCGCCGTTGCCGCAAAGGTGAAACCTGCCTCATTAAAGGATTCGACTGTGACACAGATACCGTTCGCGGCGATGCTTTCACCTGATTGATAAGGACCGCTGTCGAACTTGCAGCGAATACTGAAGGTCATCCCGTCTGCAAGCCGTTTCTGCTGGGCGATAACGCCGATGGTTTCAATCAGTCCAGTAAACATGATTAATCATTCCTGGGCCGGTACCAGACAGCCAGATCCGGTCCGTATTCTTCCCGTTTTATAACCTCAAATTGTACCGCGTTGGCTACTTTTGTAATGCCCATCGGAGCGATGCAGGGTATGCCATCCCCCCCTAATATCTTGGGCGCCGTGACAACCACGATTTCATCGCAGAGCTTCCGTTGTATAAAGGAACTTAAAACGTTGCCCCCGCCCTCAACCAATAGATAATGAATCCCCTTTTGCCCCAATTCTGTCAGCAGTGCGTCGAGGTCTAAGGTGCCTTTAACACCCGGGGGCAGCCAGATAAACTCTGCGCCTTTAGCAGTCAATTGCTCTGCCTTGTCCTGCGGTGGGTAGGGCTGCGTGGCAATATAGACCGGTTTGGTATCCGCTTTGAAGATTTTTGCGTCCGGCGATATTTTCAGCGTAGGGTCCAGCACGACACGATATGGATTGCATCCCGGGACTCGCCGCACGGTCAATTCCGGGTCATCCTGCAAAGCTGTGTTGATACCAACCAAAATCGCGTCAGATTCAGCGCGCAGTTGATGTGCCAGTTCCAGGCTGGCATCACTGCTGATCCAGCGCGCGTCTCCCGTCGATGCGGCTATGCGGCCATCGATGGTCTGGGCGAATTTGAGCAGCACCCAGGGCTTATTACTGCGGCGATATTTCAAATAACCGCGGTTCAGCTCTATGGAGTCTTCTTCCAGTACCGGACCCTCAACTTCGATTCCCGCGTCACGCAACTCATTCAAGCCTTTACCGTCAACCATGGCGTTTGTGTCAGCCATCCCGTAGACTACGCGGCCAATACCCGCCTTGATGACAGCCCAGGTGCAGGGCGGAGTCTTACCATGATGGCAGCACGGCTCTAAATTGACGTAGAGAGTAGCGCCTTTCGCCTCGTCAGCCGAAATTTTAGAAAGAGCGTCCACCTCTGCGTGCGGTTCGCCGTAGGCGCGATGATAGCCGCGGGCCAGCTCGCGTCCCTCGCGAGTGATGACCGCGCCGACGCGAGGATTGGGGCTGGTGCGGCCATAACCCTTCATCGCCTCCTGCAGGGCGATTTCCATAAAGTGACTATCTTTATCCAATATCATAACGCAAAAACCCCGAAATGATCGACATTCGGGGCGTGAAAAGGCATAAACGTAGCCTTCAGTGCTGCCTACTCCCATCCGGACTCTAACCGTCGGCACCGGAATTTCACCGGTTCAGTCCCGATACTAGTGGGACTCACGGGCTTTCACCGCCGGTGGGGAATTTCACCCCGCCCCGCAGACAGATCT
>JAHJDJ010000287.1 GCA_018812585.1 bacterium | reverse complement strand
TTGGATTGAAGGGATTGGGGCCTATCGATATCTGCGAACCGCCTCTGGGATCCAGCGTAAGGCGCGGCGCGCTGCTGACATGGGGCGCGGCTAGAACCCAGACTTGGCCTGGTCCGTAGTTAAACGGAGGTGTATATTGCGATGCGCCGGCGAGGACTTCCATAATATTATCACCATCAAGGTCGGCCAGCCCGATAGTTGTACCTAACCGAGTATTGTTAATGCCCGAATCAATCATGTAATCGTAGTGTTCGTCCAGTTCGGGACCGCCGCGGTATCCGACGACTTGCCCGGTCATATTGCCAGTCGTATCATAAGCGCCAATCACAAAATCGCAGTATCCATCACCATCGATATCTCCTCCTGCTGCTTCATTATAGAAACTACTTACACTGCCTTCAGCATAAATCATCATATCGGGGATGCTATCCAGATTGGCAGATCCAAAGTATATGCATAGTCTGTCATGACTCTTTTTCTTCAACCAATCGTTGTACCCGTCGCCGTTGACGTCGCCGATGCCACAGGCCGGTTTCCCGTAGTCACCCCACCAGCGCAGCTCCGGTATGGTGTCCATCTGCGTTTGCCCGCAATGTATTTCGACGGTCTCACTCTCAGAGTCATACAGGATTATATCATCGAAGCCGTCTCCGTTGACGTCTCCCAACTGTGATCCATCAAAGGTTAAGTGGTTCACTCCAGATTTCGAAAAAGTCAATTCCGGTATCGAATCAAGGATGCTGCCGCCCATATAGAGGTGGGCAAAACCGTGCGGCCACATATCATTTTCACTGATTAACCAGTCATCGAATCCATCATTATTGACGTCACCCGGGCTGGTAACCCTTCCCAGCCCGTGATAGAAACCGGTCCCAGCAAACATTAGTTCGGGTTCCGTGTTAATGGTGAGCCCTCCCAGATGGAGATAGGCGGCGCCACTTGAGGGATAACCGATTGAAACGCCAGGTGAACCGATGAGAAAGTCATCGTAACCATCCCCATTAAAATCTCCGCCAATGGCAGTGCTTGCTCCATAACCACCTCCATGAATGTGAAGCAGGATTGCGTCAGGAATTGTATCGATGGGAATGCTGCCTAAGAATATTTTAACCAATCCCCAGCCTCCATCCCCATCTGGCCCTCCGATGATTAAATCACCAAATCCATCACCGTTGATATCGCCGTGACCGTTGCAGATGTGGTAGAATTCATCTCCGACTTCATCGCCAGTAATAATAGCCAGGACTTCAAAGTCTTCTGCACTTGAACTGGAAATTGAGAACAGGAGAAGGAGTGCTGACAATAGCATGATTTGAGTTTTCATAAGACGATTACCTTTATTTCAACAGTAAAAGCTTGTGGCAAGTGACCTTGTCTCCGATTCTGAGTTGGCACAAATAGATTCCAGTGCTTAAACCTGCAGCATTATAGTTTATGTTATATACCCTATGGAGAACAGCAAACAAGCAATGATTGCACGGATATAGACTCGCATTGCACACTCCTCCACTAAAATGAATCACTTATCCCATTATAAGCAATTTTTGTGACAATGTCAAGAGAATATTTCTTACACGTACATTTTTTTGCTCATCGCATTATTCACACAAAAAATATCTTCCAACTCCCTTGACTATTCCTCGTAGATTCTTTATATTTATGGGAACTGTTAGCACTCATCGTCAGTGAGTGCTAATAAGACCTGAAAGACCTCAAAGAAATGTGCAGTCAGACGCCATCGTCTGACTGAAAGGGCGTCACACGAGGGCGTGCGACGCCACTGAATATTTCAATTCACAATAAACCAAATAACAGGAGAGTAAACCATGTCCGTAGGTATTAAACCAGTGGATGAACGCGTCCTGATCGAACCGCTCGAAACGGGCGAAAAGCAGGTCGGCGGCATCATCATCCCCGATACAGCTAAAGAACGCCCCCAGATGGGCTTAGTAGTCGCTCTGGGCGATGACGTCCCCAAGAAAGAAGGCGGAAAACTTCTGTCTGAAGTCGTCAAAGTCGGCAACAAAGTCATCTACGCCAAGTACGGCGGCACCGAAGTCAAGCACGGCGATAAAGAGTACCTGCTTGTCTCCCGCAACGACATCTTAGGCGTTGTTACAGATTAATTGAAGTCATCAAACTAAACTTAGAAGGAATTTAAATATGGCAGCGAAAATTATCGAATTCGATATCGATGCACGCACCGGTCTGAGAAAAGGTGTGGATACGTTGGCGAATGCCGTCAAAGTGACCCTGGGGCCCAAAGGCCGCAACGTGGTCATCGACAAGAAATTCGGCGCTCCGACCATCACCAAGGATGGCGTGACCGTCGCTAAGGAAATCGAACTAGACGATCCGTTGGAGAACATGGGCGCCCAGATGTTGCGTGAAGTCGCCAGCAGAACCTCTGACCAGGCCGGTGACGGCACTACCACCGCGACCCTGTTGGCTCAGAGCATCCTGCAGGAAGGTATGCGCAACGTGACCGCCGGTTCCGATCCGCTGGATCTGAAGCGCGGCATCGAAAAAGGCGTGGCCAAGGTCATCGAAAGCCTGCGCGCCCAGTCCAAAGAGATCACCTCGAAAGAAGAGATCGCTCAGGTTGCCTCCATTTCCGCTAACAACGACGAATCCATCGGCGCGCTGATCGCTGATGCTATGGACAAAGTCGGTAAAGATGGCGTCATCACCGTCGAAGAAGCCAAGTCGATTGAAACCAACTTGGACGTGGTCGAAGGTATGCAGTTTGACCGCGGCTACGTTTCTCCCTACTTCGTCACCCATCCCGATGACATGGAGTGCGTGCTGGAAGATCCCATGATTCTGATCCACGACAAGAAAATCTCAGCTATGAAGGACCTTCTGCCGATTCTGGAAAAAGTCGCTCAGGCTGGTAAGCCCATGCTGATCGTAGCCGAAGACATCGAAGGCGAAGCGCTGGCTACCCTGGTGGTCAACAAGCTGCGCGGTACACTGAAGATCGCCGCCGTCAAGGCTCCGGGCTTCGGTGACCGCCGCAAGGCTATGCTGGATGACATCGCTATTTTAACCGGTGGCCGCGTTATTTCAGAAGAAACCGGTTTTAAACTGGAAAACGCCGTGATGTCCGATCTGGGTTCCGCCAAGACCGTGACTATCGATAAAGACAGCACTACCATCGTCGAAGGCGGTGGTTCATCCGACGACATCAAAGGCCGTGTCAATCAGATTCGCAAGCAGATCGACTCATCGACTTCTGATTACGACAAAGAGAAGCTGCAGGAACGTCTGGCCAAGTTGGCCGGCGGCGTTGCCGTTCTGAAGATCGGCGCAGCGACTGAAATCGAAATGAAAGAAAAGAAAGCCCGCGTGGAAGACGCTCTGCATGCTACCCGCGCAGCGGTCGAAGAAGGTATCGTTCCGGGCGGCGGCGTCGCATTACTGCGTGCCATCCCCGCTCTGGACGAACTGAAACTGGAAGGCGACGAAGCGGTTGGTTTGAACATCCTGAAGCGCGTTCTGGAAGAACCCATCCGCCAGATCGTCAACAACGCCGGACATGAAGGTTCCGTCGTAGTGCAGAAGGTCAAGGAAGGCAAAGGCGCTTTCGGTTTTAACGCCCGCATCGAAGAGTACGGCGACCTGGTCAAGGCCGGCGTCATCGATCCGACAAAGGTCACCCGCACCGCCTTGGAGAATGCTTCTTCCGTGGCATCACTGCTGCTGATGACCGAAGCTGTCATCTACGAGAAGAAGGAAGATGAACACGGAATGCCTTCAATGCCAGGTGGTGGCATGGGTGGCATGGGCGGTGGCATGTATTAGACGTGCCAATGATCTACAGTTACAAGTAAGCTAACAAAGGGCGGTCAGATGAGTATCTGGTCGCCCTTTTTCTAATTATAGGTGGAGGTATAAATGGCGAGGAAGATACCGGATGATTTTGATGTATCAAAGGAGAAACTTGTTACTTTTGAGACGATTATAAGAGACGATTTAAAATTGAATATAGAAAACTGGGCAAAATTTCGGTATACTATAAATGTTGGGACAATGGCGAAAAATTTAAAGGGAAGAGGCTATATAAAAGTTGGAGTCAAGGATGCATACAGGGAACTTGGAAAATCGCATTATGAGGTAGTTACTTCTTTAGGGTATGCTGCCTTGATTAAAACTGACTTTGATAATCAGGACAAGATTCCCCTG
>JAHJDJ010000286.1 GCA_018812585.1 bacterium | reverse complement strand
TCGAAATATACTATTTTGTTCACATTATAGCGTTTGCCCAGCTATCACCCAAGCCTCGTTTATGCTCGGCCATGCGACGGATCAGGTTATTGGTTACGCCAGTATAAAGCGCTGTATTACGTTTGGTCGTCAAGATGTAAACGTAATAACTGTTGTCACGCATGATTGCTCTCGCGATTGGGCGCGAAGATTGCTTCGTCGTTCGCTGACAACGTCATCGAACTTCCTCGTGATGACTGTGTATTATCAGATTTCTCCTCTAGATACCGGATTATCATAGGCACAGGCAAAGTCTCCGGCCAAAGCCGTCGACGTCCGGGATGACATCGTCTCCGACGATGAGTCGGGGGAAGAATCCCCGACCTACGGTTATACATACCTCCAATATACCACCAATTCCCCAAAATTTCAAGCAATAACTATCAACTCCCCCAAAAATCTCACCTTCCCCCATTTTTCCTCTTGCATTTGCCTCCTCGATTGCTTATATTAATTTAACACGGCTTGCTTTGAACTGCTGGGAGAATGCCATCATATCCTGGGGGGATAGACCCTCAGGATTTTTCATTTTCAAGCGAGGAGGCTTAAAATGCGCAGTTGGTTAACGTTATTCATCGCGGTGTTGCTGGCAGCAGGTATCGGCTTCGCCGCCACGCCGCTGGGCGATTGGGAAGTCAAATCGTCGCCTGCCAGCGACGCCACCGGCGGCCCCGACGCCTACGGTTACACCTGGATCGATTCCGATGAACCGGGAGGCCCCGTTTACAACTGGATCGACATCACCACCACCGGCACTCTGGTCACCGGCATCGGTGACGACAACTGGGTCGGTCCTTTCAACACAGGATTCCCCTTCCACTACTACTGGTACGACGTTGATTACTATTATATCGGCTCCAACGGTTACTTGAAGTTCGGCGAACCGTACAACCTGGCGCAGCCCTTTCCAGCCAGTATTCCCATGACTTCTGTGCCCAACGATTTCGTCGGCGTTTACATCGCGGACTGGTATCCCGGACAGGCGGGTCAAGGCACTGTTTACCAGTGGACTAACAACGTCGACAGCCTGATCGTCTCCTACATAGACATCCCGGAATGGAATACCAACCCCGCCTTGGCAGGCCACCACGATTTCCAGGTGATTCTGGCGGCAACCGACAGCTCGATTACCTTCCAATATGGGACTCAAACCGGCACCGTGTCCAATACCGACATTCTGGTCGGTATCGAAAACAACAACGGTCAGGTGGGATTGGAACGGCTTCATGATCAGTATGTGGCCAGCAACTACGTCGTGCGCTACGAATACCCCGCCAGCACCAGCTACATCGTGCACGATATGGCCTGCGTCGCCAGCGCCAATGAAGCGTCAGAGGGCTACTTCGTCTTAAACGGCGAAACCATTCAACCTTACGCCAAGGTCAAGAACAGCGGCAACCAGTTCGAAAGCAGCTTTGAAGTGCGCTGCCTGATCGAGAGCCAGTCCGGCACGCCCTATTACTTCCAGACCGTCACTGAAGGGCCCTTAAATCCGGGCGAAGAGCTGGAAATTTACTTCCCGGCAACCTGGACGCCGACCTCGAATGAGCAGTATTTCGTCAAATGCACGGTTGCTCTGACCGGCGATATGAACCCCAACAACGACGACAAATGGACTGAATTGCACGTCCTGACTCTGCCGGGAACGCTGCTGTATGATGACGGCGGCAGCGAGCAGGCATGGACCTGGATGGGCGGCACCGGAGGATTGGGGCAGCGTTTTGTCCCGCCGGTTTATCCGCTGAATGTCGACGGCATCAAGTTCTACATCGCCTCCAGCTCCGCGACCCTGCCCTTCACCGCCAAAATCTTCGACGACGACGGACCCAATGGAAATCCGGGCACCGAACTACTCAGCGTCAATGTTCCCGCCACCGTCGCTAATCAGTGGTACACGGTCAATCCAGCCGCGATTCAGATCACTGAAGGGGCGTACTATGTCTCCTGGCACATGACCGGTGAGAACAGCCCCGGTTTGGGTGTGGATCAGACTACCACCACCCAGATCGGCTCGCGCCAGAGCTGGGAATATACCGGCGTCTGGGCGGTTTTCCGTAACGCCGAAACTTCCGACGTGATGATCCGCTGCGACGTCTCGTCACCGGGTGGCGTCTATAACGTCGATGTGCAATTGACTTACGTTTCCGGTTCCCCTGTTCCCGCAGGCGGCGGCAACCTCACCTTCGACGTCTGGGTGGAAAACCTGGAACCGATCGCCATCGACTTCGACGCCTGGCTGGCTATCGCTTATGGCGGAGGCAATCCGCAGACGGCAGTGCTGCGCGCCTTCACCAATTTCCAATCAGGCTGGACGATTAACCGTCCAGGGATGCTTTACCCAGTGCCTGCAGGATGGCCTGCCGGCGAATACATGATGTACGGCCGCGTGGGAGATCACCCCAGCGGAGTCTGGGATGAAGACAGTTTCCCCTTCAATAAAGCAGGCGTATTCGATGGTGTTGTCACCGAGCTTCGCATGCCGTCGAACGTCCCCGATCCGTTCGATATCATCGAAACTACGACTGTGATTCCTGAAGAAACGTTGCTGCATAGCGCTTATCCCAACCCCTTCAATCCGTCAACAGCAATCAGCATTCAGCTTTCAGCATTCAGTCATGTAAACCTATCGGTTTACGATGTTTCTGGACGGAAAGTAGCGACACTGATTGATGGCTTCCGGGATGCGGGAATGCACGAGGCGATCTTCGATGCGTCTGATCTGGCTTCAGGCATTTATCTCTACCGCCTCGAAGCAGGGGAATTCAACGCCACGGGGAAGATGGTGTTGTTGAAATAGGGGTCAGCATTCAGCAGTCAGCAATCAGAGAGGGCGAACCCGAGGTTCGCCCTTTATTTTTAGTTCGTCCTGCGCACGCAGGATTGAAGGTTTGTAGCCCGGGAAATCTGTTCCCGGGCGTTACTATTTCTGCTCTACTCGCTCGCTTTGAGGCTTTCTTATCAACAACAGCGAAATCTTGGTATCCATTTCGGTGATTTTGCGTTCCAGCGAATGAAGGCCTTCCTTTAATCCAGACACCAGCCTCGCCAGTTCGTTCCGGTCAGCCTTGGTGTCTTCCAGGTGTTGCAGTTTCAGCTTAGTGCGCGTCATCGCACCCACGTACGCCGCCGCCCCCGAAAAGATCATTCCGCCGATAATCAGCAGGTCCCTGATCTGCATCAGACCGCCTCCTCGACCAGCGGCGCGCGGTACCATTTGCCGTGCCGCTTGACTCGCAGGACTGATTGCAACCTTACTTCATCATCTGAATTGAGGGGCATCTCGACCAGGTTGTTGGTCGGTGTCTTCCAGAGAGACATTGAGAACCCCGTCCCCGGCTGAGCACCGCGATAAACCAGCGATCCTTCCAGCACCGCCACGACATTGTCGTAGTAATAGAAGACCGTCTCGCCATCCTTTTCGCACGGCGCTCCCGGCAGATGTTCGCAGGTGCGGATGTCCTCACCGCAGACTGAGCAGGTCGGTTTTTCGTAGGCAAACGAAATCGACGCTTCCGAATACAGGCCTCCGTCGATGGCGACGCGTAGGTCATCCGCCGAAGAATGCCCTCGCAGCCAGTAAAACTTGGGCACGATGTAGTTCACGCCATCATGCTCTTCGATAATTCCGCCGAAAAACCGCGCCACGCCCAGCGACCGTTTGTTGTGACCAATCAGCATGGGCGCGCCCTGCACCATGGCTAACAATTTGGGCAGATCATCCGAGCGGAATCTGCCGTGATAAGCGTCGATAGCATCGCCTCCTAATCGGCAGCGGCGCACGAAAACGTCCCGTTCCGACACCGGCGCGGGCGGCGGGTTCTGCAACGAATTGATCAGTCTCACGTCTTCTTCTGAAATGACGCCCGCTTCTCTCATGAGCGGACCGGCTAATGTTTGGTGGATCATTTTTGTTCTCCTTTTTTGGATTCTCTACTCATTGCAAAAACTATTGCAAAATTCTGAAACTTTGCTTAAATTGATATAAGTAGAGGATATTTTCAAATAGTTACTTGGAGGATCTGCTTTGAAGGCATTAACTATTATTGTGTTTATTATGGCTGCTTTCTTAATCCTTCAGGCAACGGAAGTAGCTGGTCCGGTTTCCGGTGTATGGACGGTAGAAGAAAGTCCTTATATGGCAATCGGAGAAGTTTACATTCCTGAAGAACAGCAACTCATTATCGATCCTGGAGTGGAAGTCTTTTTCACAGGTCATTACAAATTTGTAGTACAAGCTGAGGCAAGGCTTATCGCAGTCGGTACAGAACTGGACAGCATCACTTTCGCTGTTGCAGACACGAACACCTCGTGGCATGGGATCAGATTTCTTTCATCCAGTAGATCCCGACTAGAATACTGTCACTTGTCCAACGGCTATGCTTACGGTTATGAAACCGATATTCTTGGTGGTGGTGTCTATGCAGAATTAACAGAATTAATCATTATGAACACTACCATCACTGGTTGTAATGCGGAGGCAAGCGGTGGCGGTATCTTTGCTGATTTAACTAATTTAATCATTTCAAATTCTTATTTAACTGATTGCGTTGCGGAAGCAGGGGGTGGTGGCATCTATACAATTGAATCTTATTTAGATTTATCCGACAATAGTATAGTCAATAATAATGCTACATCTGGCGGTGGTGTACAGTGTTATTTGAGCACTATTAACATACAAAATAACACTATCAGCTTTAATAGTACCGATTGGAACCGAGGCGGAGGTATCTATTGCTACTCTACTGAAGGAATGATTGAAAATAATACAATTAGTAACAACGAAGCTGAAGGTACAACATTGGGAGACGGAGGTGGGATAACTTGTATTGAGAATTCCAGTATTAACATCGTTAATAATCTAATTTATGAGAACCGAGCCAAGTGCGGTGGCGGAATTTACTGTAGCCTGAACTATGATTTGCCTTTTTCAATTATAGGGAATCAGATAATTAATAATGTAGCAGCTCAAGGTGTCAGTGGAACTGGTGGAGGTATATATTGTTATTCCTCAGATCCAATCATTGAGTACAACGAAATAGTTGGAAATTCCGCCTTCGGTGACAATTTTGGATCAGCAGGGGGGATTCTGATCAATAACTCAAATGCCATTATTAAGTCTAATTTAATTTTAGGCAATTCTACTTCAGGCATAATGTATGGACGTGCGGGTGGTATAAGCGTTGTTAATTGGGCGTCTCCGTTGATCTTAAATAATCTCATTTGTAATAACAGTGCCACAGAAAGAGGAGGTGGAGTATCAATTTTTAGCTATTCGAATCCAGAAATAATTAACAATACTATTTACGGCAATACAGCTGGTGTAGAAGAAGGTGGAATAAGGATTTCATGGTTTTCGTACCCTCACATTACAGATTGTATTATCTGGGGTAACGATCCAGATGCATTTTCACAAATCGGCTATGATGTCCAATATAGTAATGTTCAGGGTGGTTATCCAGGACTTGGGAACTTTAGTGAAAATCCACTTTTCGTAGATCCTGAAAACGGTGACTATCATTTGAAATCAACCACTGGAAGTTTTCACGGTGGAGCTTGGTTGCCCGATTCTCAACATAGTCCTTGTATTGATGTGGGTGATCCAACTTCCATTTATGAGATTGAGCCTTTACCTAATGGGGATCGAATAAATATTGGCGCATTTGGTAATACGGAAGAAGCCTCATTGTCCTTTATAACTGCAGTCGAAGGAATGGAGCAGTCGGAATTTTGTAATTTTGCATTGTTCGCCTACCCCAACCCTTTCAATCCATCCACAGTTATTAGTTATGAGTTGCGAGTTGCGAGTTCCGTGTCCTTGACAGTGTTTGACGTTCACGGGCGAGAGGTAGTATTGCTCGTCAATGGTTGGAGAGATACAGGTCTGCACCAGGCTGTCTTCGATGCCACAGGTCTGTCATCCGGCATTTATTTCGCCCGTATCGAATCCCCCAACTCCACAGCACAACAGAAGCTTGTCTATTTGAAATAATCAGAAATCATAGTCCTGCAAGCCAGGCAGAAGCCTGGCTTTTTTTCTGTTGACCGGATAATGTCTATTGGATCATTTCGGATCTCCTGTTCAATTGGTTAATGTAAAAACTTGACATTTCATTTGGCGTATCGTATATTATGAAATACAAGAGTTGGAGAGTAAAAATGAAATTTACACGAATAACTGTCAATTCCGATCAAATGGGCGGCGTTCCCTGTATCCGCGGATTGCGCATACCGGTAGCTACGGTAGTTGGTTTGGTGGCTGAAGGATTGACCGTTAAAGAAATATTGCAGGAATACCCCGATCTGCAAGCTAAGGACGTTCAGGAAGCATTGAAATATGCGGCAGAAACTCTAGTATGATCTATATCGCCCGCCTCAAAACTCCCATCTCAATATCAAATCAGAAACTA
>JAHJDJ010000019.1 GCA_018812585.1 bacterium | reverse complement strand
CCCATGATGTACGGAATTAAAATCCCAAGGTCAGCCTGATGACTAAAAAAGTATTCGCCCTAAGCGATCTGTGCACCGGCTGCCGGACCTGCGAAATCGCCTGCGCGGTGGCCCATTCCCAGTCGAAGACGCTGGAAGAAGCGATTCTGGAAGCGCCCATGCCTCGTTATCGCATTGAAGTGCTGATGTCTGGCGATGAGCGTCTTCCCTTAAATTGCCGTCAGTGCGACGAACCGGAATGCCTTTACGCCTGTAAAGCAGGAGCGATCACTAAAATTTCAGAGACCGGTAAGGTCAAAGTTGACAAAACGAAATGCGTGGGCTGCTGGATGTGTGTGATGGTATGCCCCTTCGGCGCAGCTCATACGGACACAGAGCGGCATAAAGTGCTGAAATGTGGTTTATGCAGCAAACGCGAGAATGGTCCGGCCTGCGTCGAAGCCTGCCCGACGAATGCTCTTCTCTTCGGGACGCGCGAAGAATTTAAAGCTTATCTTAACCGGCTCAAGGGTGAAGGTATCAAGATTAAGATTGCCTGATGGGAAATAGACTTATGAATTATGTCATTATTGGAAATTCCGCGGCCGGGATCGCTGCCGCTGAAGCAATTCGCCAGATTGACCGCGACTCGTCATTGACAATCATTTCCGATGAACCGGAGCATACCTACAGCCGAGCTTTAATCTCCTACGAACTGGCCGGCTGGATCGACAAGGGATGCCTGGATCTTCGACCGCAGGAATTTTATGATGATAACCATATCACCAGGCTCTTAGGTCAGCGCGCTGAAAAAATAGATCCCGCGGCGCAGCAGGTAGTTCTGCAGAATGGCAATAAAATCCCTTACGATAAGCTGCTTTTAGCCACCGGCGGATCTCCCCAGAAAACGGGTATTGCCGGTGAAGAAAAGAAGGGTGTCTTCGGTTTTCGCACGGTTGCCGATCTGATGAAGATTTACGACACGGTCAAAAACGCCCAGTCAGGCGTTGTCTTAGGCGGTGGTTGCGTGGGCTTGCAGGCGGCTTCCGGCTTGCATCACCATAAAGTCAAAACGACGATTGTGATTGCATCCCCGCATCTGTTATCCCAGGTTGCTGACCCGGAATGCGGTGATTTTTTCCAGGAACTGTTCGAGAAGAACGGAATCAAGGTGCGAACCGGCGTGAGTCCAGTGGAATTCAAAGGAGGAGACAGCATTGAAAAGGTGGTATTCGATGATGGAACCGAACTGGCCGCCCAGATCGTCATCGTGGGAAAAGGCGTCAAACCAAACGCACAATTAGCGGAAGGAACCGGTATCAAAGTGGATTGGGGTATTCTCACCGATGATCACCTGCTGACTGCTGAACCGGATATCTATGCCGCGGGTGACGTTGCCGTTACTGAAGACCGCGTGACTTGTGAATCGACAGTCAATGCGGTGTGGCCCTGCGCTTATGAACAGGGGCGCGTGGCAGGCTTGAATATGGCTGGAAAGGATGCCCGCTACGATGGCAGTATGCGCATGAACGCCGCCGACTTCTTCGGCATCTCTTTTATCTCACTTGGTGTGGTAAAACCGCGCGAAGATGGGTATGATATGCATACTTATTACAATAAAAATAAACAGTTATACCGGAAATTAATCTTCAAGAATGAGAAGTTGGTCGGCGCGGTTCTAATCGGTAACGTCGATAATGCCGGAGTGCTGGCTAATCTGATGCGTAAGCAGGTAGATGTCTCTTCCATCAAACAGAGTCTGATCGACGGACAGTTTGATTTCGGTGTCATCAGGCCCCTGATCAGAGAACAGGCTGACCATTTTCAGGAGACGGAATATAAAGAAGCGTATCTTTAATATTGTTAACCGGAGATCATTATGCAGATGACAGTCAAGCTGAAGCAGATCGATGGTCTGGCCTTAGCCGCACTGGGAAACTCCAACCACTGGGTGACGATGGGCGCGCCTCTGGAACTGGGTGGATTTGGCGCCGGCAGCCGGCCGATGGAGGTCGTTCTGATGGGTATCGCCGGATGCGCGACCATGGACATTATCGCCATTCTGAAGAAGAAGCGCGTTAATCTGAAGAAATTCGATTTGAGAGTCGAAGCTGAGCGTGCAGAGGAGCATCCCCAGGTGTTCACTCAGATCGATTTTCATTATACTTTCTACGGTACTGGTATCCAGAGCAAAGATATCGACCGCGCCATCGATTTGACTGATTCCAAATATTGCGGCGCCACCGCCATGATCAAATCGACCGTGACCGTGAATTATCATTATGAGATTGTGGCCGCAGAGTAAAACACTTACTATGTAAAATGGAGTCAACAAGGGGTTGTAACCCCTTGCTTAGTGCGGAATAGAGGTCACTGATCAGAACTGAAGTATGCAACAAGGGGTTGTTACCCCTTGGTCTCAGCCACGCCATTGATCTAGGGGAGCTGTAACCCTTCGTTTTGAGAACACTGAGCTAGACCGAGTCAACAAGGGGTTGTAACCCCTTGCCTGAGGCACTGAACCGAGTCAACAAGGGGTTGTAACCCCTTGCTTTGTAGGAAGTAGAGGTTTATCAGGTATGCAAATCTATCACATTGTCTGGGTGACACATAATAGTCGTGTAAGCCCAAGAATGATAGAATATGAAGTGATTATACGGCAGCGTCGTGTCGCCAAGGGGTTACAACCCCTTGTTGAACCTGTTTGGCTGGAGGAATGGCAGGAAATTGAAATTACTGAATATATCGTGCAAATTGCGGAGGAAGATAAACTTCACGTTTTAGCTTACAATATCTGTGGTGATCATATTCACATAATAATTGCATGCACAGAAACGGAGAGAAGCAATATCGTCCGCAAGTTGAAAGGCAGAACCACACAGTATTATAAAAAGCGGCATAATATTGATGAAAAACTGCATCTTTGGGCGCAAAAATATAGTTGGACACTTATAGAAGATGAAGATCAGTTGAATAAAGCGATTTATTATATTAAAAACAACAGGCTAAAGCATGGATTACCTGAAAACAAGAAGCTACAACCACTTGTAACGAGGATAGTCACTGGAATGGGTAACCTTATGTTTGACGGAGTCAACAAGGAGTTGTAACCCCTTGCCTTGTGGGCACTGCTCTAGACCGCGAGTCAACAAGGGGTTGTAACCCCTTGCTTTGTGGGAAGACTGCTGATCAGTCTGTGGCTGTAACCCCTTGCGCTGGAGGGAAAGGAAACCACCGATCAAACGTGAAGTATGCAACAATGGTGTATACACAGACCACTTCCACGCTGTAATAAACCGGAATCAGACCTATGTCCCGCATCATCGCCACAGCCGCCATACGCGGCGCGCATAAAATCGTCAAACGAGCAGAAGAGAAACTGGATCAGGCCATTAAAGACCTGACCCTTGATAAGACTATCGATCTGCCGGATACCGCCTACTATCTCCCGGTCATTTATTCCATGCTGGGGAAAAAGGTGAAGCAGATCGGAGATATGCAGGAAGTTCTACAGGAATGCAAAAGCCTGCTTCCGGAAATCCCTTCGGATACTCTCTGGCTGCCCTATCTTGGAGATACCCTGGATGCCGGCATGGCGACGCTATTCGCAGAAGAAATCATCGAAGGATTGAAGTATGCCCGCACACCCAAACCTTACGATGGCATCTGGCTGGGAGCGACGTCCGATGCGATTTTACGCGAGCAGGGCATTAAACTGGTAGATGGCCGCATGCCCGGCTTTGCCGCGTGTGTGGGCGCGCTGCCGACAACTGAAGCTGCCGTAAAGTTAGCGCGCGATCTGCAGGAACGCAATATCCTGGTGTTCCTCTCGTCGAATACCAATGGCATCTCGATGGCAGAACAATTAGATGAAGCTGGCGTCGAAATGAGTTGGGATACGTTCCTGGTTCCCTACGGCAAAGAGACCTCTTCCACCATCTGGGCTTTGGGATTCGCGGCACGCTCTGCGATGACGTTCGGTGGCCTGCGAGCAGGAGGATTAAAAGAAGCGCGAGATATTCTGCTCTATAATAAGCAGCGCGTGAACGCCTTTGTGCTGGCTCTGGGCGACGTCGATGATGAAAAATACGCCACCGCGGCAGGCGCCATTAACTTCGGCTTTCCGGTAATTGCCGATACCGCCATCCCGGAAATATTACCCACCGGGATCTGCACCTACGAACATGTCGTTTCTGGCATCAAACACGAAGAGATGGCGGCGCGGGCTATCGAAGTGCGCGGTCTGAAAATCAAGATTCAGAAGATCGATATTCCAGTGCGCTACGGTCCGGCATTTGAGGGCGAACGCGTGCGTAAGGATGATCTGGCTGTCGAATTTGGCGGAAAGTACAACACCGCCTTTGAATACCTCCAGATGAGGAAATTAGAAGAGGTCGAAGACGGCAAAATTGAAGTTATCGGCGATGAAATAGATGCGCTTGCAGAGGGCACTCAGCTTCCTCTGGCCATCTGGATTGAAGTCGCCGGACGCAAAATGCAGAAGGATTTCGAAAGCATCCTGGAACGCTATGTCCATACCCTTCTCTCCATGCCGATGGGCGTCATGCACTTAGGCCAGCGCGATACCATCTGGCTGCGAATTTCAAGTACCGCCAAAAACGCAGGTTTCAAGATCCATCATTTGGGGGTGACGCTGCGCTCCATGCTGCTGAACGAATTCCCAGCTATCGTCGATAAAGTGCAGGTCAAGCTATTCACCAGATCTGAGGACGTCGAGCGTCTTTACGAAGAAGCCAAAGCAGGATATGAATACCGTGACCGCCGTATGGGCGAATTAGTCGATGAAGCGGTCGACATATTTTACAGTTGTTCTCTCTGCCAGTCCTATGCGCCCAATCATGTCTGCATTATTACGCCGGAACGTTTGGGGCTTTGCGGCGCTTATAACTGGCTGGATGGTAAAGCCGCCTACGAAATCAACCCCACTGGAGGCAATCAACCGGTCACCAAAGGTGAAACCTACGATGATGTTCGAGGCAAGTGGATCGGCGTGGATGAATTCGTGCGCAACACCTCAAATGACAGCGTGCAGCGCTTCAGCGCTTATTCCATGTTGGACGATCCCATGACCTCCTGCGGCTGTTTTGAAGCCATTGCCTGCGTGCTGCCGGGAACCGGAGGCATCATGATCGTCGACCGCGAATTCCAGGGAATGACGCCTGCGGGAATGACCTTCTCTTCCTTAGCGGAAGTGGTGGGCGGCGGTCAGCAGACTCCTGGATTTATCGGCATCGGAACGCTGTACGTCCTTTCCAAGAAGTTCATCTCCGCTGACGGCGGTTTGGCGCGTGTGGTCTGGATGACAACCGGCATGAAGAACCGTCTGGGCGATAAACTTAAGAATCGCTGCGATGAGATCGGCCAACCTGATCTTTACGATAAGATCGCCGACGAAACCATCACCGACGATCTGGAAAAACTGGCCGAACACCTGGTTACGATTGGCCACCCGGCGATTGAGCTGGGGGAGATGGTTTAGAGATTATTTACAGGAAGAACTCAATATGGTGGATTGGAAGGCATTTAACGAATGGGAAGACTCTCACAGGAAGCAGGAACTGGTGGAAATGACTGCGCAAGAGTCCTTTGCGCGCTTCGCAGCTTTATGGAAGTTCAATCAACAGTTGGCTGAGGCGGGAACGAATTACCAGTTTTTAGTCGATCCTGAAACCAATCCACACCTTAGAGATCTGATAGAGTTGACAAAAATGTTAAAAAAGGTATCGGAATAATGCGAGACCTCCTAAAAGGGATTTTCGCTCTACAAAGGGAGCTCTTTAATCTGCAAAATCCATTTGCATTTAGAAAAGGAATCAACGCATGAAACATTTTGCTATCATTTCATTACTTCTGCTGATTTTCACATTTAACCTCCAGGCCGAAGAATACAGTTACGAACAATACTTGAATATCCGCAGCGCCAGCGGCAACCAACTATCTCCGGACGGCAAATCAGTTCTCTTCATGTCCGACATCACCGGAATCAACCAGGCTTACTTAATCGACGCTGATGGCGGTTGGCCGCATCAATTGACCTTCTTCGAAGACGGCGCAGATGGCGCGAACCTGTCAAGAGATGGCGAAACGATTTTAGTAACGGCCGATGTCGGTGGCAATGAGAGACGCCAATTCTACCTGACCTCACCTCGCGGGGAAGCTCCCCGCCGCATCACCTACAGCGATGAATCGATCTACAGTTTCGGCGGCTGGTCTCACGATGGTTCCAGTTTTGCCTACTCGTCCAATGTCACCGACGCGCACTATTTTGACGTCTACATCTACGATTTGACCTGGGGAACGTCCCGGCTGCTGTACGGCAAGGAGAGCAGTTTCACCAGTATGGGCTGGTCGCCGGATGATCACTATATCGTGGTGCGTGATTACATCACCAACTACGATGCCAATCTCTATCTGGTCGATGTGCATACCGGCGATGCCAAACTGCTGACTCCGCACGAAGGTTTAGCGCAGTATCACAGCATTCGCTGGACGCCCGATTCCAAAGGGTTTTACTTCGTGACCGATCAGGATAGCGAATTCTACGGATTAGCCTACTATACCCTGGAAAATGAGGGCTTCGCATGGTTTGAAAAGCCCACATGGGACGTCAAAGGTGTGACGCTTTCGGAAGATGGCCGCTACCTGGCCTGGACCACCAATGAAGGCGGCTACGATGCCATGCGCATTCGAGATCTCTTTCTGGATCAGGATGTTCTGTCGCCGCCACTGCCGGATGGCATCTATGGGGGGTTCAGCTTCTCCGATGATTTCAGTAAGATGGCGCTGACCTATTACAGCCCCACGCATACTGCCGACGTCTGGATCTACGACCTGAAAACCAAAGCCATTCGCCAGGTCACTCACAGCGCCATGGCAGGCATCGACCGAGCGTCGCTGATACGCCCCATCCTGGTTCATTATCCCACCTTCGACGGGATGGAGATTCCGGGATTCTTATATCTCCCGCCTGGCGCGAAAAAGAGCGATAAGCTTCCGGTTGTTGTAAAAATGCACGGAGGCCCCGAGAGCCAGACGCGTCCCTGGTTGTCTACCAGTACGCAGTTTTTCGTCAATAAAGGGCTGGCGGTCTTCGAACCCAATGTGCGCGGATCAACTGGTTACGGGAAGACTTACACGCATCTCGATGACGTCGAAAAACGCCTCGATTCGGTTAAAGACATGGAATATGGCGCTCGCTGGCTGATCAGCGAAGGCTACGCCGATCCCGAACGGTTGGCTGTTTTCGGCGGCAGCTATGGCGGGTATATGGTCTTGGCAGCATTGACGGAACAACCGGATCTCTGGGCGGTAGGCGTCGATATTGTCGGCATCGCCAATTTCGTCACTTTCTTAGAGAAGACCGGCGATTGGCGGCGCCGCTACCGCGAAACCGAATATGGATCGCTGGAACACGACAGGGAGTTCCTGAAATCGATCAGCCCACTGCATAAAGTGAAGAACATCCGTGTGCCCCTGATGGTCATCCAGGGGGCCAACGATCCCCGCGTCCCAGCCTACGAATCGGAACAGATCGTGAAAGCCCTGCAGAAGAAGAAACTGCCCGTGAAATATCTGCTCTACGAAGACGAAGGGCACGGACTGGCCAAACTGAAGAACAAACTGGACGCCTATCCCCAAATGGCAGAATTTCTGCTGGAACATCTGGGAGTGGAATAGCTTAGAGCAGTCAGCAGTCAGTAGAGCGGGGGCTTGCGCCCGCAGCAACAAGGGGTTGCAACCCCTTGTTAATTGTCATTCTGCCTGTGCCCATGGTAGCTTGTCCAGAATCTGACAGCAATATGAGTAGGGGCGCAGCATGTCTACGCCCTTTTGGGGCTGCACCCCTACACAGAATCAACGAAGAATATAATGCTTTGGTGCTAACAGCCAACTGCTAACTGCCAACGATGAAACTTGCCATCACAGGAAAAGGGGGAGTCGGTAAAACGACCATTGCCGCGCTTTTAGCGAAGGAGTTCGACGCGCGCGGGCTTAAGGTCTATGCCATCGACGCCGATCCCGACGCCAATCTGGCGACCACGCTGGGCATTCCCGACGGTGACCGCATCAAGCCGATTGTAGAATTGAAAGCGCTCATCAAGGAGCGTGTAGGTGCCACCTCCGAAGAGATCGGCGCCTACTTCACCATGAATCCGCGGGTGGATGATATACCGGATGAGTATGGTGTACGCATTGGCAACATTCGTCTGCTGGT